>NZ_DIXC01000054.1 GCF_002435945.1 Mesotoga sp. UBA6090 | reverse complement strand
CCAATATCCTTGCGGGGTAAATATGGAACTTGAACCGGACGGTGGACCGTTGACGGTTGACTTTGTTCTTAATGCCCTTGCTCTTCCAAGCGCTCAGCGTCTCCCGGCAAGCGACCAGCGGATCTTTGGACGGTGAACGGCCAACGGATTTTGGCCCCCTTTTCGGGCGAACGGCCGTTCGCCCCTACAGAATCACCTAAGATTGTCATCCCGTAGTGCTCCTGTACGGGATCTCGGAACAAGAACCAATACTATCAAGGTCTGTCATCCCGTAGAGCCTGTTCATACTCTCACTTTGTCATCCCGCGAAGCTTTTGCACGGGATCTCTCATATCTCGTCCATCTCACCCTCTCTACTTAATCTCGTGGGACTTATCTCTTTTCTTTTGGCCTCCTGGCGCGTAGGCGTCAGCCTTACTTCCCCGGATATTCTTCCGGGTATCACTTCCTGTGATGCTTTTGCCAGCGTACGGTGTTCAGCGTTTCTTATCCAAGTGGCTCTTTTTTGCCCGGCACAGCCGGAACCGAAGGTGACTGGCTACTTTTTGCCTTCTGCCTTGCGCCTGAGAGAGGGCTTCCCCCTCTTCGGGCGAACCGCCGTTCGCCCCTACAAGAAGAATATGATTCTGAATGGGATCACAGATAAAGAAGATTGGCTACCGGCTCTTCTCCTTCTTCTAGCAAAACCCGGTTTTCTTAACCCGATCTTCCTAAGTCATCACTTCATTATGTTGCGTCCCGGCACGGTCTTTGCCGACATTGCGACCTGGCGTGATCTTAGCCAGCCTTGCGTCCGCCGATGTTTTCCGGCACATTGCGTTATTAAACTGCTCTTCTCGGACGACGGAGAACCTTGTCTAATGTAACTAGCCTGCGTCAGCAAACAAGTATTATTTGTGCTCTTTCCAACCCCCTACCGGCACGTGCTATCACGTTCTATCAGCCTCACTTCGCGTCGAAGGCGAGAGTGGAGAGGTGTAGCCTTACTGGTTTGCTTCAGCAAATAAGTATTATTTGTACTCTTGGCACACTCCAACCCCCTACCCTGCATGTGCTACCACGTAAGTAGGGTTTTCAAACCGATATTCTTCTATGTTCTTCCAACATACAGAGGTCTTCTACGTACAGGATTCCTCTTTCTGCGGCAGCTTGGGCCGCCTTTTGGCTCTTTATTCCCTTTTGGAGCCAAATGGCTTTGGCTCCGAGTTCTATCGCCTTCAAAGCAATGATTTCGGCCTCTTCTGAGGGTCTGAAGATGTCAACGATTTGGAGTTCAACACCGTCTGATACCACTGCTTCGAGGTCTGGGTATGCTTTGAGACCGCTGTACTCTTCCATACTTGGGTTTACGGGCACGACGCGATAGCCTTTTTCGATCAGATAAGTCGGAACGTAGTTGGCTGCCTTTTCGGCATTCTTTGAAAAGCCTACGACTATCACTCTGTTGAAGCTTTCGAGGATCTTCTTTGCGTTTTCAGTGTAATTCAAAGAACAACACCTCCAAGTATTATCAAAGCTATTCCTAGGAGAAGAGAGAACCAGAAAAACCAGTTCCCGAATCTAGTGTAAGGGGTAGTGGTCACCCTTGGAAGATACTGGAATTCACCAATTACATATTCAGCTGAGAGTTCCTTAGATGACGGCAAACGTTTAACTATTCTTCCATATGGATCGATTACCGCGGAGATTCCCGAGTTAGATACTTGAATTACATATCGCCGGTTTTCAATCGCCCTTGCAATGCTTTTTGAAAGATGTTGTTGGAGAGCAGTCGAGATGTCGAACCAACCATCGTTAGTTGCTGTAACTATTACATTTGCTCCGTTTTGAGTAAGTCTTCTGGCAACGTTGCTGTAAAGGGAGTCGAAGCAGATTTGAGCACCAATTCTGTGTTCGTCCACAGAAAAAATCGTATATTCCTCGCCCGGATCGAAGTAGTCAAGAAATTTCAAGAAACTGAACACTCCGAAGACCCTGGGCCAGGGAAGAAATTCAACAAACGGAGTTAACTGAACTTTCGCGTAGAACTCCTCAGAAAAGCCCTCGCTGTTGACTAATCTTACCTGATTGAAGTTGTAGTCGTTATATGTTGGGAAGCCGACTAGGATCTTCAGATCCCTCTCTCTAGCGATCTCCTCCAATTGGCTTCCGGTCGAACTGCTTCTTATATCGCTCATGAAGGTCGCCTCAGGCAAAACGACTAAAGAACCCTCAGGTATTTCTCTCAATGCTCTGGATACAATCCTGAGAGTCTCTTCAGGCGGCTGGTAATACTTCATCTGCATGGAAATGTTTGTCTGAAGGGCATAAATTGTGCTCTCATACTTATTGGATGAATGAGGAATCGGAATGAAACTGCTCATTATGGAATTAACAAGAGCAATTAATGCGACAGATACTATGATCAGAACGGCTCTATCTCTCGTTCTTTCCAGATACAGATGTGACAAATAGTGGTTGACGAAAACGATTATGAAGACCAATAAAAGCGGACCACCGAAAGCGAGTAACTGAGAAATTCCCTGCTGACCATTGAGAAGAGCGTCGGATAGTCTTCCATTGGTAAATCCCAGCGGACCGATCTCCCGCAGGTATTCCACAACTGTGAAGAATGAAGCAGCAAAGAGGCCAAGAAGAACGGGATATCTGTCGAAGAACCTCTGGTATAGACCGTAAACAAAACCAAAAGCCAGGAAGGGAATGGCAATTACAGGGCCCATCAAAAAGTATACGACTATTCCGATGAAATTAGGAAATGAATTCAAGACCTCGGGAACGTTCACTGCGAGAACGGGCAGTTCCCAGTAGTGTGTGATAAGTAGATACACTAAGCCCCATACAAAGGCCCTTAAAGCCCCCTTCAGAGGCGTTACTTCCTTCATCGCTATGAAGAATGGAATCAATGCAACCCAGATCAGGTACCCCCAGAGCATCCCTGGCATTGCGAGCGCCGTAAGTACGGCTGAAAAAAGTATCAGGACCACTATTCCTCACCCCGGATCTTGAGAATACTGTTGATCGCCTCAGAAACCCCACCGTTATTATTATCCCGCGTGGTCACTAGCGCCGCGTGTCTCTTGACCTCGTCTGGTCCGTTTGCCATGACCACGGGAAGTTCTGCCTTCTTAAGTATCTCTAGATCATTGAAGTTGTCGCCGATGTAGGCAACACTGCTCCAGTCGAGATTCAGGTGATCGAGTATGTGCTCAAGTCCGTTCTCCTTTCCAACACCCGGTCCGAAAAACTCGTAGAAGGCGTGTTCCTCTACGCTGTCGTTCTTGACAACGGTCACGTTATCAAGATGAGAGTTTGATTCAAAGAGCAGCTCCTTGATAAGGCTCTCTTTTCCCTCAAGCGCGATCTCGGGGATACCTTCATCTGAAATTCGAGCCAGGGGATCATCTTCAAAGATCATTCTATACTTGTTATGTCTGTAGTATTCTCGATATGGGGAGTCGGAAGGGCCAACTGTAGAAATATCCGGCAGTCTGAAGAAATCATAGAAGACAAGAATGTTCAAAGATTTATCCCTTGCTCTCGTATAGATCAATCTCGCGCAACTCGCTTCCAGGAGAGATTTTGATATAATCTCAATCTCGTCTCCGTGGCCGAAAGTGACTAGCGCCCCGTTCTGGTAGGAAACAGGAACATCTATTCCCAGCTGTTCAACATACTGGTGGCCGGAAACATAGCTTCTACCAGTCGATATTGAAACTGCCACACCCATATCAAGGGCTAGTCTTATTGCATCTTCATTTTCTCGAGATATCTTTTTCCCATTATCCAGGAGCGTGCCATCGAGATCAATCACTATTAGTCGAATCATCTTCCAACCTCCAGCAATCAATAACCTGAAACGTCTCAAGCCGGTTGTTTTTTGAATTCACCCATCTAGCCTGAATCGGAAAGGCAAACTCCGGGGCTAATCTTCCCTTCAAAACCCATTCCCTCGCTTCAAGGCAATTGTACAATCCAGGATTTGCCATTATCTTCAGAACGGCAGCTTCTTCAACCCATCTTACTTCATCAATCGAATCTATTCCTTCGAGAGATTTCGTGATTCGTGTTCTTCTTTCTTGAGGCGGAAGAGGACAGACGTTAACTAATGCGATGTTTTTCGAGAGGGGACCGATTATCTTCACGTTCGCCAGAGTATGCTGGAAGTCCTCGAGTTCATCGAGCAGGACTTCATTTGCGATCGCGACCGAGTAACCATGGTATGAGGGATTAGCCATGATCTTCAAGAGATGTTTAAGCTTACAGCCTTCCCTTACAGGTGCCTCTCCTATTTTCGGAACTTCAATGCCTAAATACGTCAAAGCCAAATTAATCTGATCCTTCGTCCACTCTCTCAGTGGCGCATAGAAGCCGTCCTTTATCACGATTCCGGTCTTGCCCCAGGAATCGGATTGATTTGCTCCTGTCGCAATAAGACCAATAACCCCGCCTCTTACTGCGGGCAACTTTGCTAGGCGTGTACATCTGTTGCAGGACGGACCAGTACTCCAGACTCTTTCTTGAGCGTCGTAACCCGGTGTAAATTCGAGTTTAAGACCCAGTTCGTCTGCCAGCGACGCCACTATTTCAAGACCTTTGCTGTAAGAGTAAGGACCGAAACAGACATTGACAAGTTTCACATTATCGGTTCCTAGGGCCTTCGAAGCCAGGAAGGCGACAAGAGTAGAATCAAGACCTCCCGAAAAGGCAACCGTAAGCCTTCCGTCTTCTGTCAGTTCCTTGATCTCATCAATAGTCCTGTCTATTAGATTTTCTATCTGTTCGCTCATCTTTTCAAGTATAACGCAAAGAAGGCGGCATCTGCCGCCTTCGATGTTACTGGATCCTATCCGAAAGTGCTCGTTTTTTCTTCACAAGGAATGAAGCTACGTGAATCCCCTTTGTTCCACGTCCAAATCCAGCGTCCATTCCGCAAGCGACCGCAAGGTCATTTGTAATCTGAGTTCCTCCGGAAATAATGATGACTTCGTCCCGCACACCTTTTTCAACAGCGAGTTGAGCTATTTTCTTCATGTTACTCACGTGAACTTCGTTGTGAGTGATGATTGTTGAGACGAGAATCGCTTCTGCGCCGGTCTCCACGGCCGCATCAATGAACTTCTCGGGATGAACGCTCGTTCCTAGATAGGTGTACTTGAAGCCGAACTTCTCGATTCCGCCATGTTTGATATCTAGAATCTCCCTAATTCCAACCGAGTGTTCATCGTTGCCTACAGTCCCCGCAACGACTCTCATAGGATGTTCTTGGACAAAAGAAGTGATTTCCTCTTCACTCAATAAATCTGGTTTTTCGGGCAGTCTAAGAGAGTCTCTCTCGATCTTGAATGGAACCCTTGCTTTCAGTTCAAGGTATGTACCTTCAACAGGATGCAGCACCGTTTTGCTGATAACAGATGCATCGGTGAATCCCATTCTTTTTGCAATCTCGAGCGCTGCCGCTTCCGAATGATCGGGATCGTCGGGGATTGTCATATCAAGCTGAACCCATCCGTCACCCCACCATTCAACCTCGGGACTTATGAGACCCTTTTCTTTATCCAGCAGTTGCTGGGAAATCCTTAGATTGACGTTGTCAGATTCATCCAGTTCGTCTATGTATTTTATCTTTGATCTGTCCTTGAGTGTACAGCCGCCTATCGGTTCATCGGGGGAAGACAAGCCTTCAGGAATATTGTTGTACCCGAAGTGCTCAGATACTGGCGCAAAATACTCGGGGTCTCTCGAAACAACACTGCCCGCACCGATTCCACCGTTTTTTTGCCTTGCTATTCCGTCTCCGTTTCGCTCGGGATACTGACCGTTGTCGACAAAGAAGCCCTTTTCTACGGCTTCAAAGTATCCGCCGACTTCAAGAATCTCTTCCATCATGAGGATTGCGCGCATTTTCATCTCACGAATTTTAGGTCTAACAACTTCCTCATTGACCTTCAGTAGATCTTTGATTCCATCGAGAGCTATCAAGGTGTGCTTTGCCGTCTCGATTCCCCTTATCGAGTTTATGTGCCAGGGAACATTTCTGCCTTCATCGGGAGTTATGGTCGACTGGATGTCTGCTCTTGTCAATCTGGAGATCAGAGTGTCAAGAACGTGAATCCTGGTGGCGTCAATGAGATCGGATTCAATATATCTCGTATTCATCTGAGCCCTGAACCTGTACTCTTTGAAAAGTTCTCGAAGAGTCAGTGCATAAACGAAATTCAGTTTGAATTCCGGAGCCGGAGAAACCACTGGCGGAACTGTCGAAAGAGCTATCGAACCCTTTTTCATACCTGCCTTCACGGAAAAAGCGCAATTGATTGCGTGCTGAACAAGAAGTTCGGGCATTACTTTCCAGGCCCTCTTCGCGGAGGCGTTGGCGTTGTGGGCACCGTCTATCTGAAGCATATCGACACTAGCCATAATTTTCTTCGCAACGGCTGCATCTACAAAGGATCTGACAGGATTAATCCCCCTGTACAGAATGTTGTACTGAGGATCCTGATGAGCACCGTTAACGCCCTCTTCTGCAAAGAGAACTGCAATCTCCGGGCCTGCCACTCCACTTACATAAGAATGGAAGTTGATCGGTCTGCCGACTTCTTCTTCTATGATGTCTAGAGCCTTTCTTGTAGCTCTTAGCTGCTTCCTGGTTATCGGGATTCCTCCGATTCCCTCGGGAGTTCCCTCTATCAGACCGTCGATGTGACTCTGACCGAGTGTCCTGATAACCATAATGTGGTCTGCTCCGTGCCAGGCGGCCATTCTCATCCTTCTGATGTCGTCTTCAAACCTCCCTGATGCTATCTCGGAGGTTATTATGGAATCGGGTTGCGGATCTATGTTATCGAAATAGTGAGAAGCGGGAAGCCCGATACTATTCGCGAGAGGCTCTGAAATCTCGTCGTAATCGAATCCGTCGACTTTCGTACCTTGCGGAAGTCTCTTCCTCCAGGTCCAACCTTTTCTCTTGGGAGCGTAATGCTCCAGATCCTTCAGTATCTCTTCGACTTTGAGCTTCTCATTAACGGGCAGCATTTCGTCCACCCCCTCTGAAAGAAGAGGCCAGCTGTTCCCAGCCCTTTCCGGTCACGAGATCTTCAACGGCTTTCTCCATGGTTAACGAGTTGTTCCTTGCATAAGTGATTACAATGTTTCCGGCTCCCTTTCCCAGCAAGCCATGTTCGTTGGCCTTGGTGACAATTGCGCCGGCCTGGAAGCTGTCCAGTCCCATTCTCAAGAGCACGGAGCGTTCGATCGAAGGGCTGGTATTGGTCTCTGCAAGGTCTATCAGGGGTTCTACAATTCTTTCTGCAAGCTCCCAGAATCGTCTGTCAAGCTCTTCATCTGAAAGATTTTGCAGATGTAAGCTTCTCTTCTCGAAATCATCGTTTCTCTGGATCGACATTGCCGCTTACCTCCTTAACCAATTGCTTAGCTTCGGCCACACTGATCTTCAGTTCTGCGGAAAGGTAATCATAATCGCTCTCGATCAGCGTAACCCCCTGTTTCAAAAGCTGCTTTATATAAGATTTTCTTAGCTCAGTCATGTTCACTTCTTTGTAGGCGATCTGTGAGTAGCCTTCGGGAATCGATATCGTCTTACCAGGAGAGTCTTCGGTAATCGGATCACCACGGATGATCTCGATTCCGTTGTTTCTAGCGAATGTCAGTTGTGCGCTTGGCAATTTGCCCGCTCCTGTGTACTCGGTCTCCTGAACAACTATCGTCTTTTCTTCGGGCAACTCTTTAGCGAGAGCTATTGCAGCAGTCAAGCTTGTATTGCCAGCCGGGCCGCGCTGCAAGCCCTCGAGTCTCGCAAGCATCTCGGTGACATAGAAAACCTCACCTTGCGTAACGAGAAGATATCTGTCCATATATCTCAATGCGCGCGCTGCATTTCTGGGAACGTCTGATCTGTCGGGAAGAACGGCAAAGGGAATACCGAATCCCGTATGACCTGTTGTGAAGGACTTTCTGTTGAAATCAGAATCGCTTGCCATATGAAGACCCGAAAGATCTACACTCACACCAATGATCTCGGTGCTGTCTGCTCGAGCTTTAAGAAGACCCCTCGCCGTTCCCGTGAGATTGCCTCCCCCCGCATGCGTTGCAAGTACGTAATCGGGATTCTTGCCTATCACGCTTTGAGATTGCTCAGCGATCTCGTAGCCCAGCGTTTCGATTCCAGCAATCGCATAAGGGGTATAGAGCGAGGCATTAAAGAATCCAGTCTCTTCGAGTAATAGGAGAAAGTAATAGAAGAGTTCGGGGCCAACTGTCAGTTGTGCTACTTCCGCGCCATATGCTTCACAGGCGCGTGCCTTCTCGAGAATTTCCGGCTGACCTCTCCCTTTGCTATCGTAACACTCTTGAACTATTATGCACTTGAGAGCTCTCTTCATCGACTGAGAAGCTACTGCGGCTCCATAGTTCCCGCTTGTGGCGGCAATAACGCCTCTGAAGCCAAGCTCTCTCGCCCTCGCAACACTAATCGAGGCTCGTCGGTCTTTGAAGCTTCCAGATGGGTTTGTCGCTTCGTCTTTGAGGAAGATTCTGGCTCCCTTACCCGGTTCGCTAATCGATCTAACGAGTCTTGTGATGTTCTTCAGTTCAATGAGAGGAGTGTATCCGATGCCAGTCTCTGCCTGAATTTTTCTTATCTCTTCAATGGGATAAGATGTATCTTTCATAAGCGCTTCGTAGTCAAAGGCGATTCCATCCAGTTCATACCTGTCGTAATCAACTCCAACAGAGGCCTTCATTATCTCTTTTCTCCTGGACATAACCGAATTGTAGGAATTGTCATTCATCTTCATCGCCGCCAGTTAGCCATCTTGTAAGTTCCATTCCCGCTTCAGCCAGCTCAGGGATGTAGTCTCCGAAGTTGTGCTCATGTGTCGGTTCGACAGACTCTATTTTTCCGTGTACTTTTCTTCCTGCGGCTGTCTCTATTGTCACTAATTCACCGACTTCGGCTTTTTCTTCCAGTAGAAAGCCCCTTACCCTTAGTTCGAGAGGAAGGTTTCCAGTGTCTTCGGGCACTGAGGGCGCTCTCTCTCCTGGATTGAGAAGAATCCGGTGGATTTGCACCCACTGTCCCTTCATTGCACTCATACTTACATCTCCTTTATTTCGTCTATCAGGCACCTTGGAATAGGAAGCTCGCTCATTTCGATAAGTCCTGGAGCCGCTTCTATCACTGCGGGAATCATATTTGTCGCAAGAGCAATTGTTCCCTTTCCTCCTGGGATTTCGGGTTTTATCGAAAGATGGATTTCAGGGTCGCCGTAGATATCTATGTAATCTCCAGTGTCTACCCCTTCTGTTTCTGGTAGGATTTGTTGAGGATGAACCAACTCTATCATGAGCTTCTCACCGCAATAACCGCGTCCTACATGCTTACAACCAGCTACCATTCCCGGCTTCACATGCGCTACTGCTGTCTTTCTCTCTGTATTTGAGATGATTGGCTCTTGACTCTCTTCAATTCTGTCTATCTCCCAGCCCAGTGCATTGCCAATCATCGCTATCGATTGCTGAAATCCAATGTGACCGACGATATCTCCCTTCTCGATACCCTTTTTGAACTCTTCAGGAAAGGTCCCCACTCCTTGAGTCTCCATCACAGTCTTTCCAAATGGAGAAAGATCGTTGATTCTTCTAGCCTCGATTCTGTTAACTTTGAGACACGCTCCGGTCATAGCTATTATGAGGAGATCCAGCACGAATCCGGGGTTAATTCCCGTACCGAGGATTGACACCCCATAACGCCAGGCTATGTTCTCGAGTACTTCCGATTCTTCTGGATGCGAAACGAACGGGAAAGCCATTTCTTCGGCTATCGTAAGAATGTCAACATGGTGTCTGGCAGCCGCCTCTATCTTTGGAAGGACTTCTTTGACGAAGGAATTTGTGGCGATTACTACAATGTCGGGTCTCGTTTCAACTATTGCCTTCTCAATGTCTGAGTAAACAAGCCTCCCCGTTTTTTCTCCGCCAAGATACTCTCCGAGGTCTTTTCCGATTCTCTCTGGATCCTTTTCAACCGCACCTACCAGCCTGAGATCTTCTTTCTTCATAATATTTCTCGCCACTCCGCTTCCCATTGCACCCAGGCCCCACACCAAAACTCTGTAAGCCATAAAGAAACCTCCAATCCGAATTTTAGATTATTCAATCCAATACTATCACTGTCGGAAACGGGAGGCTATTTTGGCAATTTGCTGCTATTCGCGATAAAAGACGACTAATCACACATTATGCAAGTATGTTTGAGTATGCGTAAGTATGGATATTAACAGCTGAAGGAAGGCTCGGTCAGTATTCTATTGCCACTCTCTTGATCTCTTCAAGTGAGGTTACTCCGTCAAGAACTTTTTGAACGCCGTCATTGTAGAGAGTTCGCATTCCCGAGGAGACCGCAGCCGCTGCAAGCTCCCTTTCTGAAGCGTTATTGCCTATAAGCTGTCGAAGATTGTTGTTCACCACCAGGATTTCGCTGATGCTTGTTCTGCCCCTATATCCCATCCCTCGACATTCGGGGCAGCCATTTCCCGGGATATATTCGGCGAAATCCTCGCGGTTAGGATAAAGAGTAGAAGCTATCTTTCTTACTTCTTCTCTCACAGGAATCTTCACTTTACAGTTGTTGCACAGCTTTCTTACCAGTCGCTGTCCCATGACGCCAATCAGTGAGGTCCCGAGCAAGAAGGGATCCACCCCCATATTTACAAGTCGGGCCACCGCACCTGCGGCGCTATTCGTGTGAATCGTCGAGAAAACAAGATGCCCGGTGAGTGATGCCTCTATCGCAAGCTGGGCAGTCTCTCTGTCTCGTATTTCACCGACCATAATTATGTCGGGGTCCTGACGCAAGAAAGATCGCAGGTATCTCGCAAAAGTCAATCCAATGTCCGTATTGACTTGACATTGAGAGATGCCTTCTATGGTGTATTCGACAGGGTCCTCAGCGGTCAAGACGTTAAGCTTCTCGGAAGTAACCTGATTAAGAACGGCGACCAAAGTTGTAGATTTCCCGCTCCCTGTAGGTCCTGAAACGAGTATGATTCCATAAGGAGAGCTGATAATACTCTCGAAACGTTCCCTGTTGTAGTCGGAGAGTCCGAGATCTTCAAGCTTCTTCTTCGCATTTGAGACCCTAAGAATTCTCATAACAACTTTCTCGCCGAAAATTGTTGGCATTGTCGAAACTCTCATGTCGAACTGCTCATTGCCCCTTCTAATATAGAACTTTCCATCCTGAGGCATTCTCTTCTCTGAAATATCCAGATTACACATTACTTTGATTCTTGATACAACCGAGTTGTGAGCCTTTCTAGGATAACTGAGAACTTTTCTCAAAACCCCGTCGACTCTCAGTCTGGCAACGGCTATTTTTTCGTAAGGTTCTAGATGGACGTCACTGGCATCGTTTCTGATTCCGTTGTCTAGAAGTGAGTTTATGAACTTTGCGACGGGAGTATCATCGGTTTCGTCCTGTTTGTCATCCTCGAGATCTATTTCCGTATGCTGTTCTATGCTGAAAGTGTTGTCTATGATCTCGCTAGAAGCAGACTCCTCGTAAGAGGATTTGTAAAGTGCATCAAACATTGGGGGAGGTACAAGAAGAGTTAGTATCTTACTTCCAGTCAGAAACGATAGCTCTCTGTCTATTTGTGGAACCTTAAGAACATCGGTTGTTACCACTTTAAGAACGTTGCCTTCGGGAAGAAAATCGATTGGAATCACGTTAAGCCTGTCCGCAACTGGCTTGGGAATCATTCTAAGAACTTCTGGAGATAGTAAATTAGGTACATCATCAAGTACCTTGAGGCCGTATTGTTTGGAAAGAGAATCGTAAATGTCCTCCCACGAAATGACACCCATTCCGACAAGAACTTCGCCAATCGGCTTTCCTACTTTTTTTTGCAGCGCTACAGCCTGCTTGAGAGCATCCTCACCGATGAGACCTTGATCAATGAGTAGCTCTCCGAGCCTCTTATAGACTCTCAACTACTATTCCTCCTCGTTTATGTCCAATCCGAATCTGTAGATAGCGGGGATGTCTGAGGCATCGCCCATCAGTTCGCCTTCGTCGAGCTCCAGACCTGCCGCTATCAAGGTTATATCAAGCTCATCATCGTTCATGTCAGGATCAACGATAAGTCCGAGTTTGACATCGGCATCCTCACTGCAGTTCTGTCTCACTATAGCGGCAGCAATATTCATCTCTCTGAGCGTAATGTTCTTAGCCGAGACGTTGAGAATTATGCCTGTCGCATTATCGATAGGTTTCTCGAGCAGCCGGCTTTCAAGGGCTCTTCGCGCAGCTTCTTCAGCGCGCCTTTCACCGGAGCCTACCCCTATGCCCAGCATTGCCGTTCCGGCATTTCTCAAAACCGACTCGACATCGGCAAAGTCAAGGTTGATATACCCGCGCTTTGTTATTAGCTCAGAGATACCCTTGATCCCGTGATGGAGAGTTTCGTCGGCCTTTGCAAAGGCATCTACGATTGAAGTGTTCGGTGGTAACTCTTGCAGAAGCTTGTTGTTTGAGATTCTTATTAGCGTATCCACCGAATTCTTTAGTCTTCTTAGTCCTTCATGGGCAGTCTTCAAGCGGGTGTTTCCTTCGAAGAAGAAGGGAGTCGTCACTACGGCGACAGTAAGAATTCCCATCTCTCTAGCTATCGAAGCTACTATTGGAGCTGCACCGGTTCCTGTGCCACCACCCATACCTGCTGTGATGAAAAGGAGATCTGTGTCCTCAAGGAATGTTCCGATCTCGTCGACGGACTCCTCGGCGGCTCTTTCACCCACGTTAGGGTTTCCACCGGCTCCTAGACCTCTCGTTAGCTCCGTTCCAAGCTGGATTCTCAGCTCTGCCTTATTGCTTTCAAGAACCTGAACATCCGTATTGGCTGCAATGAATGTCACGCCGTGAATTCCCTCAGAGATCATTCTGTTAACCGCGTTTCCGCCGGCTCCACCCACGCCTATAACTTTTATTGATGGCAATCTGATTTCAGTATTCTTCTTACCTGTGTCAATCTCAAAGCTCATCATCTTCACCTCCAAAGAAGAGGGATTTAATAAAGGATCCGAAACCTTTCTTAGGTCTTTCAACCACGCTCTCTACAGCTTCTCCCTGGACTTCCTCGGGGGAGACCAGATTGCCCAAACACGAACTGAATACGGGATCATTAGCAACATCATGGCTGTTCTCAATACGCTTGTTGAAACTGGTTTCGTATGTTCCGATTCTTACGGGCATTTTCAGAGATTCCACACCTACATCTGTCAATCCTCTCAGCTTTGAACCTCCACCGGTAAAGACTACTCCGCCGGGAATTCTCTCTTCCGAATACTCGGGATTGTTTATTACGAAGAGCTGAATCTCTTTTCTTATCTTGTTAAGGAGTTCCTTCACCCTTGCGTATATTACCGTGGATAGTCTCCTCACAGAGACGTTTTTTCTTGTTCTCTCATCGAGTCCGAAGTATTCTACTACGTCCTCAGAATCCGGTGGGAACATGCTACAATGACCATAGTTCACGAGAAGCCTCTCGGCTTCATCCACAGATGTGCCCAGTACTCTAGCGACATCCAGGACTATATGTCTTATTCCAAGAGGGATTCTTGAGATATAAACAGGAAGATTCTCTCTGTAGATCACCATCTCCGAAAAACTGTGACCCAAAACTACGCTTACCACTCCGTGCTGCTTTTCGGTGTCGGTGAGTACCGCTTCGGAGGCAGAGATCAACGCCGGAGAAATGAAAAAGTCACCTCTTCCGAAAAGTTCTTCGAAAAGCCTTCGGAATATTTCGACTGACTTTCCTTCGCTCGAAACAAAGACCATCTCGACGTTAAGTTTCTTGGCATACATCTCGACAGGGTTGAAGACGACTTTGTCATCATCAAGAATATACTTGCGTATATAACTTCTGTGTATGTTAGTGTTACCCGTCTTCATCTTCTCGGCCTTTAGTCGGCTCATAATGCTCATTATCGTCTGCTCTTTAACCATTACCTGTTTGTCTTCTGAGAGAACCTCTTCAATGTTCTCGGAAAATACCGAATAGTCTCCGTCCGTGAAACTTATCTTGAAGTCCGCTTCAACATCTTTCTTACCCATCTGACCCGTTAGGTCCTCGATCAGTTTTTGAATCGACTGCTTAAGAGCGACCGCATCTTTAACTTCGCCCTTGTCAAGTCCAACAGTCTTGACGCTTCCATAAGCTTCAAGAGTCATCTGACCTGTCTGTTCTCTACTTACCACCACACCCTTGAGGGTGTTCGTGCCAACATCGAGAGAAACCGTATAATCCTTCCCCCTGGCCATCAATGTCACCTCGCTCTCAACAGTTTACCATCACTTAAGAAAATATATTCGCTTCTGTCGGAGGCGTTTTCTAGCTGAAGAAGAAGCTCCCTGTTTACTTCTAAGCTCTCCCAGTCCATGACCTTAACTCGAATCCCACGTCTGAGAAGCAGCACGTTGTTCTCAAAGTCAAAGTATGATACCAGTGCCAGTACTCTTCTGTCAGCAAGAATGCCCTCTACCGCTCCGGCAAAAATGTCTATGTCTCTTTCGCTAGCTACATAAACTCCATTAGTAAGAAGAAATCTAACCCCGCCAATAACCGGGTGATTGAAAATCTCGGTAAGATCAGCGTAATCAACTATAACAAAATCCTCCGATACCCAGTAGTATTTGTCTTCATAACTGACAACAAACTTTCCCGGTTTCAAAAAGACCCTACCTCCGGAGACATCAATACTTCCCGGTGGGTAAATTATATCAGTTTTCCATGTTCTTCTAAAGGCCAGCGGAAATTCAACCAGAATCTCACCCGAATTAACAATCCTGGTTAACTGCTCAACGGGAGCCGTGAAGAATGACTCCAGTACGAAATTCGCTATGCAAAGCATCCAAATGGCAAAAAGGACTACCACGCAAATCCCGGCTCTAAGAGAAAGGCTCATACGTCAAGATTGGAAATACTTAGTGCATGCCGTTGTATAAACGACCTTCTTTCCTCCACCTCGCTACCCATTAGAATGGTGAATACACGATCAGCTTCTTGTGCATCTTCGATATTTATCCGGACCAATTTCCGGTCGTCGGGGTTCATTGTTGTCTCCCAGAGCTGTTCGGGATTCATCTCACCGAGTCCTTTGAATCTGGAGTAATTCAGCTTTCTGTCAGAATGCTCTTTCAGAAAAGCCGTAAGTTCCTCATCGCTATAAAAGTAGAACTTCTGGCGATTCATTTCAATCTTATAAAGTGGAGCTTGAGCAATGAAGACTTTCCCAGCGGTTATCAGCGGTGTCATATACCGGTAAAAGAGAGTCAGAAGCAATGTGGTTATATGAGCGCCGTCAACATCGGCATCGGTCATGATTATGATCCTTCCGTATCTCAGGGATTCTATGTTGAAATCCTCGCCCATGCCTGTTCCGAGAGCGACGATAATGTTGCTTATTGTTTCGCTCTTCAACATTCTGTCAAGTCCTGCCTTTTCCACGTTCAATATCTTACCTCTGAGCGGAAGAATGGCCTGCATTTCTCTCGAGCGTGCCATTTTCGCTGAACCGCCGGCAGAATCTCCTTCGACTATGAATATCTCGGTTTCATCCAGATTTTCAGAGATACAATCTGCAAGTTTACCTGGAAGAGTAGTATTCTCGAGGGCGTTTTTTCTTCGGATCATCTCTCTAGCTTTTTTGGCTGCAAGTCTTGCCCTGGAAGCTTCAAGGGCCTTGCTCAATATTGCCTTTAGATCCTTCTGATTGTAGTCAAAGTGCTCTTCAAGCTTCTCTTTCACTACCTTCATCACTGCTTCGAAAGCCTCATCGTTTCCGAGTTTCGCTTTAGTCTGTCCCTCAAATTGCGGTTCCATGACAAAAACGCTCAAGATCGCGGAAAGGCCCTCCCTCAGATCTTCACCCTGAAGATTCGGGTCTTTTTCTTTCAAAATGTTGTGCTTTCTGCCCAGATCATTCATTGTCTTTGTGAGGACAGTCTTGAAGCCAGTGAGATGAGTTCCCCCTTCGATTGTCTTTATGTTGTTCACGAAGGTAAGAATATCCTCGTCGTATGAAGTTGTGTACTGCATGGCGAGCTGAATCTTCACATCATTATACGAACCTTCTATATAGATTGGATCTTTATGAATTGATTTCTTGTTCTTGCTTAGAGCCTTCACGAACTCTACGATTCCGCCCTCGAAATGATAGCTCCTCTTCTCTCCTATTCTTCTGTCCTCAAAGGTGATTTTTACTCCTCCATTGAGGTAGGCCAGTTCTTTGAATCTCGCCTCAAGGATGTCGAAGTCAAAGTCGGTAATGCTGAATATAAGAGGGTCCGGCTTAAAACTCGTTATGGTTCCCTTTTCCTTTGTCTCTCCGATTATTTCGACGGGAGCAAGAGCCTTTCCTCTTTCATACTTCTGTCGATAGACTTTGCCGTTTACCATTACTTCGACTATCATCCACTCAGACAAAGCGTTTACCACAGAAGCGCCGACACCGTGGAGCCCTCCGCTGATCTTGTAAGAGTCTTTCGAGAACTTCCCTCCGGCGTGCAGTGTCGTCATAACAACTTCAAGAGCGCTCGTTTCTGTATCAGGGTGGATATCTATCGGTATTCCCCTTCCGTTATCGCTGACAACGACGGAACCGTCCTCCGTTATTACGATACTTATATTGTCGCAGTAACCGCCCATAGCCTCGTCTATGCTGTTGTCGACGATCTCATAAACGAGATGGTGTAGTCCGGACTTTCCCGTCGACCCAATATACATTCCCGGTCGCTTTCTAACGGGATCAAGTCCCTTAAGTATCTTTATATTTTGAGCATTATATAAATCAGACATTGAGCACCTCCAAGTCTATCGTCCAATTCTAAATCTGATTCTCTTGATTGCCTCCACCCCTATCGCAGAGTTCATTCTCTCCAGAAGAATATTCTCTCTCAGTTTCATTTCATTGAACCACATACCGTCGTCAACTCTTATAATCAGAGTGCCGTCGGTAAAATCGACTATAGAGGAATGATTTGCAATTGGTTCTCCAACGATTTCTTCCCAATCCTTGTTTAACTCGAAGACCCTAATCTTTCTGAACAGTCCCGAGCTCGTTACCAGATCATCAAATATCTGCCCTATAGTTTGATGGTTCCACTTCATCTAATCCGCTCCAATTACTGTCTTCTGTCATTATGTATCCTTCAAAATTATCCAGTAACAGTCGAGTCATTCCATCGGTGAAATCTTCAATGAGCACTTTATCCTCCAGTCTTCTGACCGGAGCGATTCCTACGCTGGTATGTGTAAGGAAGACTTCATCCGCGCAGAAAACTTCCCAGGCCGGAATTGGTCTCTTCTCAACCGGGATTTCCAGTGACTCACATAACCCGATGACGTTGTCTCTAGTTATTCCCGGCAGAACCCCAGACTGAACATCCGGCGTTGCAACCGACCCGTCGAGAACAAGGAAAATGTTGGAAAAAGAGCCCTCACATAGATTGCCCTTTTCATTTAGAATGATCATGTCGTAATTATCTCCAAGGGCCTTTCTTGTTCTAATATTCCAGCTTGCACCCGGCATCTTCAGGTGAGGATCGACTATCTCGCCCGAGGGTTTCAGAAAAGGTGAGATCGAGATTTTTACACCCAGTTCATAGATATCCTTCGAAGCTGAAGTAAGGCGGCTGAAAACCACTGCGATTATGCTCCCAGAAACGTCGTTCATCAATGAGATACGAATTCTGAAATCTTCGGTCTGAACAGCCTTGTTTCTCTCCAGCCCTTCAATTATTATCGAGTTCAGCTCCTTGCATGTGAACGGTACGTCGAGTCCCAACAGATTCGCGGATTGCTTCAGTCTATCAAAATGCTTTCTGAATGCAAAAGGTAATCCGTTGTACGTTCGAACTACTTCATAGACCGATTCGCTGTTCATTACTCCCGGTATAAGGATACTAATCCGGGATGAGCCTTCGTCACACCACTGATCGGCAATATAGTTCTGCATCGGAACCCTCCTCATGACTCTGTAACTCAGTTATTTTCGCATTCACAAAGCCATCATGTTTTCCGTCAATTCTGTGAGGTATGTAATACTCATCGAATCCGTGACTGCAGGAAGAATCCGATCTCTCGATCAAAACTCTATTCATCCTGCCAATCTGTTTCGCAAGATATCTCTCTCTTGATCTAACTGCCTCTTCCATGAGTTCCACAGACCTGGCTTTCTTGACGGCTGACTCTATTTGACCGGTCATTTCTGCCGCTTCAGTCCCCGGCCTTTTTGAGAATCTAAAAACGTGCACTTTCAAGAAGCCGACATCTTCAATGATTCTCAATGTCTTTCGATGATCCTCATCACTCTCTCCAGGAAAGCCGGCAATCAGATCTGTAGTAAATGCAAATCTAGAATCAATCTCTCTGGCTCTCTCCACCGCTCTAAGATACTCGCTGATCGTGTATTTCCTTCTCATTGATCGTAAAACCGCGTCTGACCCGCTCTGAAGAGAAAGATGGAGATGTCTGGCCAGCCTCGACGAGTTAGCTATCAGTTCGAGAAAACTTTCATTCATTGTGTTCGGGTCGATCGAACCGAGTCGAATTCTCCAGTCTCCAGGAATCTTCTCAAGCTCGTAAAGAAGTTCAACTAGAGATGCATCGAAATCAAAGCCGTAATATCCGATGTTGATTCCGGTCAACACTATCTCTCTATAACCTCTTTCCACTAAACCTCTAAACTCTCTCTTTACTAGATCAACAGGCTTGCTGATTATCTTGTCGCCCCTTGCGAGTCTGATTCTGCAATAGGAGCAGCGGTTCAAACATCCGTCTTCGATTCCCAAAAAAGCCCTGGTTCTCCCTTCAATACTGGAAGTAACAGTCAGAAAACTTCCTTTCTCGACTCCATCCGGCCGATTCAACTGCTTCGAGACGAATTTATGTATGGCCGTCTTCTCTCTGACTCCAATCACTTCATCAGCTCCGAGACTTCGTAATTGCTCTGGTGAAAGCTCGGAGTAACAGCCTGCAATTATAATCTTTGCATTCGGGTTGAGTCCCTTCAGCCTCCTGAAAAGATGTCTTAGTTTTCGTTCCGCTTCGGAGGTTACTGTGCATGAATTCAAAATGAAGAGATCTGCATGTTCCTTAGAAAAACTCACTTCGTAATCTTCCAATCTCTCGGCCATTGCCTGAGACTCGTACTGGTTCATCTTGCAGCCGAAAGTATAGATTGAAACGGTTTTCTTCATCTATCGATCTTGCCTTGCGTCGCTGCGTGAATAAGGTAGATCCTGTTGATTATTCCCATCAGTTTTCCTTCGTCATCGACTACAGGAATGATCTTAAGTCCATTCTTGATGAGGAGATCGGCCGCATATATTACAGTATCATCGGGCTTGATTAGCACTGGCGGTTTCACCATGTGCTGTGAGACCTGGTCGTCCTTTATCTTCCCCAGTCTTATGACGAACTGATGTGTGTCGGGAATGAATGATGCTGACTGAAGAAGACTGAAGTAGCTGGGAAGGGCGCTCTTGATTATGTCGCTTTCACTCAGAAACCCTACGACTCTGAATTCCTCATCGACAACTGGAAGACCTGATTTGTTCTGCCTCAAACAGAATATGATGAAATCTTCAATCGTTTCATCTTCGAAAATTGTCGAAACATCTCTTATCATTGCTTCGCTTACTTTCATTCAGATCACTCCAGTTCCCGGATATCGAAAGAATCTATATGCTCGTCTATGTCCTCAAGTGATATCAATTCTTTGCTTATGTATTCAGCTTCCGCAACGGCCGCAGACATACCCCTCTTTGCGGCCAAAAAGCAGTCCCTTTCGTTTTCAATCATAGAGTGGACCACCCCTGCCATGAACGCATCGCCGGTTCCCAGCAGGTGGGATCTGTCAATATGACTCTTGGTCTTGAACAACCAGACTCCATCTTGTGTTGCAATAACGTCGCCTTCGGTAGCATATGAGAGTATTGCCAGTTTGGAGCCCTTTTCTATGATCTTCTTGGCTGCTTTGACATAATCGTTGAGATCGACTAGACTCTCTCCGAAAATCAGCTTTCTGCTTCTTAGATCCGGCCGAGCCACAGTTATCACGCCGGCTTCTACGGCCATTTCAAAGGCTGGCCCTATACCTTCGGCAAACGCCAACTTACCCGTATCAGTGACCTTTTTGCATAGTGTCATGTAGATGTCGTTGTCTACACCTCTCGGAATGCTGCCGGAAATTACGACGTGTCTGACTCGCGAAAGAGTCACTTCGAATCTTCGGAGAAACATACGTAAGTCATCCGGCTTTATTAAGGGGCCGGATGAGTTAATCTCGGTTATTGTGTCACCTAACGGATCGACTATTGCGATGTTCTCCCTAGTTTCTTCCTCCACATGTACGAAGCCGGTGGTTATCAAGTCACTTATCATACGCATTCTTTCTTCAACCACTTTGCCTATGTTTCCGCCGAGAAAACCCATAGCTACGTTTCGAACCCCTAGACCGGAGAGAATTACTGATACGTTTATGCCCTTACCCCCAGGGTCCATCACTGAGTATTTGGGATTCTTCACCCTGTGGAATTCGTTTATCCTGAAATTCTCAACGACAATTTCCCTGTCGAGAGCAGGGTTAAGCGTAACGGTAAGGACGTTCACCACTCACCTCCATTGGAGAAGAATTATCGGTTGTTCAGAACGAAAACTTCCGGACTTCCGACATATGAAATTTTACCATTTTTCAGAACAATCAACAAATCAGAAATGTCTAGAAGTCTCAGAACAAACCTGGAAGAGATAATCATGGTCACATTGTTTCTTGTCTCCTGAAGTATGTTTTTCACCTCGGTGCAAGCATCGTCGTCAAGGTGATCGAGAATGTTGTCAAGGATGATTATTTCGGGATGGCGGACCAGAGTCGAAAAAACCAGCAATGAAAGCCTCTTAAAGAGCGGAATGCTCTTCAGAGAAGTCTCTGCTTTCACCGAAAGAAGGTCGAGTAAATCGAGCTCGTGAAAAAGGTCCAGTTCGCTTTCTTCGAAATCCTCGAACTCAAAGTTCTTGCCTTTCAAAAACCTGAAAAACTCAATCAGCGAGAAGTTAGACATTGCTTCAAGAAAGGTTGTATCGACGTATGCTACTCGCCTTCTCACGCTTTTTCTATCTAGATCTTCAATATCCGAACCGAAGAGTCTTATTGAGCCGGTATAACTAACTTTGTCGAAGAGTTCTTCGTTCAAATGAATGAAACTCCTTAGAAGAGCCGACTTGCCTGATCCTCTTGCTCCCTGAAGAAGAGCAATGCCTCCCACTGGCACATCAAACGAAATGCTGTCGAGCATCTTTTTCCCTTCGACTATTAAAGAGAAGGCCTCTAGAGAAAGAGCAGCCTCAATCACGAGACTGCTCCTCTTTTCCGTTCTTATCGTTTAAACGACTAAAAATCTCTCGGTTGGCCAGTAAATCGCCATTCTTAGCTTTTTTCAATAATTCTATTTGAGAAAGAATTCTGGGACTCGTTTCAACTGGTCTTGCTCTCTTTTTTTCGGGCAAGTTTTCACGTCCCTTCGCGTGTGTCTTCTATTATATTATATGCACAGACTCTTTGCTCGAAAATGATACGTAAATTAAGAGCTTGTAATTAAATCGCTAAATTAGTCGCGCTTAGACGTGTTTAGCATGCCAAGCAATGCCTTAAGCTGTTTACTTCTCGAAGGGTGCCTCAGTTTTCTGAGAGCCTTCACTTCGATCTGTCGGATTCTCTCTCTCGTCACGTTGAAGAACTGTCCCACTTCTTCAAGAGTCTTTGTCTTTCCATCTAGCAGTCCATATCTCATCTTCAGCACCATTGCTTCTCTAGGGGAAAGAGTGTCGAGAATCTGATCTATCTGTTCTCTCAACAGCATCTTCATAGCAGCTTCCTCCGGCTGCTCCATAGAATCGTCATGAATGAAGTCGCCCATCGTCGATTCTTCATCGCCACTTATTGGCGACTCAAGCGAAACCGTCTCCTTCGATGCAGCCAAAATCTCTTCGATCTTCTCCGGTGTCTTGCCGGTTAACTGGCCCAGTTCTTCGATCGTCGGATACTCTCCGAAATCCTGTAAGTGTTCTCTGATAACTTTGTTCAGTTTGTTTATAGTTTCAACCATGTGGACCGGGACCCTTATCGTTCTTGCCTGGTCTGCAATAGCCCTTGTGATGGCCTGCCTGATCCACCAGGTTGCATACGTGCTGAACTTGTAGCCCTTCTTCCAGTCAAATTTCTCAACGGCCTTGATCAGCCCAATGTTTCCCTCCTGAATAAGGTCAAGGAATGTTAGACCGCGTCCAATGTACCTCTTAGCAATGGAAACGACAAGTCTCAGGTTAGCAGTGATAAGCTCTTCCTTTGCTTTCGGTTCGCCTTTCTGAGCACGACGCGCAAGCTCCCTTTCTCTACTTGGAGTAAGGAGAGAAATCTTGCCGATCTCCTTCAGATACATCTTTATCGGGTCTTTGAGAGAGATATTGTCATACATTTCCGGTGTTGTCTCAAGTATCGAAACAAGTTCTTCGCCGCCGTCGCTCTCTACGTCATCGTCTCCCTCTACGGGTTCTTTTTCAACGACATTTATTTTATTCTTCTCGAATTCCTCATAGATTGATTCAACAAGAGTTGAGTCAAAGCCTTCGTAGTCTGGCGGGAAAGCGCTATCAATATCTTCATACGTAATAAAGCCCTTCTTCTTTCCCTGCCTGAGAAGTTTCTTGATTCGCTTATCTATCTCTTCCTTAGTAATCAGAACATTGTTTTCGCCGTTATCATCGGAATCACTTTCTTCAACAACTATTTTTTCAGCAAGTGATTTGATGTTCTCTTCAATAACCTTAGCTTTCGTCTTCGTTTTCCTTTGCTGCTTTTCCAAATTAATCGCCACCCTTCATCTTTCTATCGAGCAGTCTTCTGAGCTCGATCCTCCTGACCAGCAAAGCTCTTTTCGCCCCCTCGTCCTTCACATTTGGCAGCTTTCTATCGATCTCGGCCATTTCTTCTTCCACAAGTCTCTTGTTTGCGTACTCACCGGTTGTCCGGAGTATCTTCTGAGCTGTCTCGTAATCAATGCAAATGGATGCCAGATCGATCAGTTCTCTGCCAATACTTTCATCCACAAGATCGAGTAATTCCTCAAGTTCCAGACCCCTTTTCATTCCCTTGAGAAGTTCCTTCAAATCCCTGCTTTCTTCCATAAGCTCGAGCTGCTTCACAACTGTTTCTCGCAGCGCCGGATGCTGAAGATAGATCCCAATATGATCTTTAAGTTTCAATATGACGCCGCTCCTGAGTTCCTTACCGGCATCCCTGGAACTACCACTGCGAAGGGCCGATTCAAGCTCCCGCTCTGAATACCCAGTCTTTTCCGAAAGCGCGGCCACTGTTGACTGAACAGTCGCAAGATTTCCCGAGTTCCGGAAACTGACTACATACGGCCGCAGATATTCTATTAGATGTTTTCTTCCCTGAGGGACGGACAAATCAAGCTTTCTGGAATAGAACTCAACCCTGAAGGCAGCTCCTGGTATAGCGACCGCCAGAACTTCCTTTAATGCCTTTGCACCTTCGGTAACGAAGAGATCGGCTGGGTCCTTGTAGTCCCGCATCATTACCACGGCAGTTGTGAAGTCCATCTTCTCGGCGATGTCTACTGATCTGAGTGTTGCTGCCTGGCCCGCCGCATCTGAGTCGAGAAAGAACAGCAAATTCCTTGTGTAATTTCCCAGAATCCGGAGATGTTTTTCCGTCAATGCCGTTCCTAGCAAACCTACAGCGTTGCTAATACCCGCTTCGAAAAGCGAAATAACGTCGAAATATCCTTCCGCGATTACCGCGTAGTTCAACTGCTTGATTGCCGCTTTGGCACGTGAAAGATTGAATAAGAGCCTGTTCTTCTGGAAGTATTTCGATTCGGAGGAATTGATATACTTAGGCCCCTGCTCGGCAATCATTATTCTTCCGCCGAATCCAACCACTCTGCCCGATTCGTTGTCAATGGGAATCATTAATCTGCCCGCAAATCTGTCTTTGAACGAAGTCCCTCTTCTCAACAACACTCCGAACTGAAGAAGGGACTTTTCATCGGCCCTTAGTTTCGACGGTAATGACTGGGAAAAAGTTCTTTCATCTGGTGAATACCCCAGCTGAAATTCACTTATTGTGTTTGGCGAAATCTTTCTCTTTTCCTCGAGATACTTTAAGATCTCATCATTGTTCTCTCGCAGTTCCCTGTTATATATGCCTGCAAGACGAGACAAGATCGCCGTATATCTGTCGTATTCCGACTCGGCCGTATCGACTTCAATGGGGATGCCTGCATAGTCAGCGAGTCGCTTCACAGCTTCGGAAAATGAAAGATTCTCGATTTTTTGGTAGAAAGTTATGATATCACCTTTTTCACCGCAGCCAA
>NZ_DIXC01000053.1 GCF_002435945.1 Mesotoga sp. UBA6090 | reverse complement strand
CTTCTTCGCCTTCTTGGCACACGCCGGATCGGAACTGTTCACGACTCACCATAAACATTTGCTTTCGACGACAAGAGTTGCTCGATGCTGTTCATAACCCGTTCCTAGTAACCCGAATTTCGTAACCCGTTCCTACCAACCCGCTCCTTGATTTTCTTTTCTGAAAACAGCGAACCGATTACGGCCAACATGGTTTTTTCAGCGCGAGAGGTACTCTTTTATCTTCCCAGCGGAACCTTGCTCTACCCAGCGATTAGCGGATCTTCGATCTTCCAGCAGCTCTTTTAGCCCGACGAAGTCGGAACTGGCCTTTGCGAAGCAAAGACTGGCCACCGAAGGCGACTGGCCTGCACAGCAGACCGACTACTTTTGGCTTCTTCCTTGCGCCTGTGAGAGGGCTTCCCCCTCTTCGGGCGAACAGCCGTTCGCCCCTACAGAATCACCTAAGATTGTCATCCCGTAGAGCCTGCCCCAAAATGTTCGTGTTTGGGGGTTCTGCACGGGATCTCATCTCTTCCGTCTCGTCCTCTCTCCTAATCTCGTGTCCTTAACTCTCTCTCTTTTCAGAGGACGGAGAACCGTTGACGGTTGACCTGAGAAGGGGTTGTCATCCCGTAGAGCCTGCCCTGAAAGCCTGCCCCAAAATGTTCCTGTTTGGGGGTCCTATTTGGGGTCCTGTTCAGGGAAACTGGTCGAGATCTCACTGTTGACTCTCTATTCTTTCTCAGTTGGTGAAAATAGCGACCGGCCTTTAATGTCTCGAAAGGCAATGGTTTTTTTATTTAACGTTTCACTTTTCTGAGTGGATTATTTGTGATGCTATAGCTTGTGGCAAAGAAAAAGCGGCGCATGTGCTAAAATCTAGCTATTGAAAGAGCTTTTCGTTCATCAGTCTATCCAGAAAGCTGTACACGGCGTGTACTGAGATCTAGTCAATGAAAGGGGGCATTTTACGATCGTGATAGTCTTTAATAGCTTGTTATAAACGGGAGGTGTATCATGAAAACCAGACTGTTCAGATATATATTGTTTTCTTTCCTTCTTCCGATACTTTTTCTCTCAGCGTGTGTCAAGACCGATCCACAAGTGGTGAGGATAGCATTTGAAGAGCTCCAGGAGGGTGCATTCTACAACGGTAGCTTGATGTTTAATCCTTCGGATCCTTCTTATTCACACCTTCATAAGGGAACCTTGATCGCTTTTCAGGATATTAGCTACGGTTGGGAAGACAAGGGAGATGACCTTTATGTTCTCACAATCGTAAACAAGAAGTTTGGATATTTGTATATCCGCGATGTTAACCAGGAGGATGTTGAATACGAGTATCTAGTTTATGATGAGGATGGAAGAGTTATCGAAAGCGAGGATTCCGTCCATTTGAATATGGTGGAAGGAGAAGCCAGTTTTTCAAGCGCTTCGGAAGGTTTCGGATTCAGTGGTGTATCTTATCATACTGGAGTTAACGCCAGCCACGCGGTAATAACGAACTCATGTCTTATGTCGTTCATTCATGAGCTGCCAGAAGCAGTCCCTGAAGAGGAGATATCATCTAAACAAGAGTTCCGAAGAGTTGTGTTTAGAATTCAGCAACCAGGAATAACGCAAACTTCTCGCTATCCTAAAGGGGTTTTGGCAATAAGCACTTCGAGCCCGAAGTCACACGTGGTTAACTCATCCTTCTATCACAGAATAACAAGTGGAGACACAGATGCGGAAGATGAAATGGTGTTTTATAAGACAGACCATCTTCCAGAATTCTCGCCGGGAGATTTCGTTCTCGATGCAAAATACGGAGTTGTGAGAATGGTCGAATCTGTTGACGATTCGGACCCGTCTCGAATCGTCTTGACCACAGTAGAGGCCGCTCTTGAAGATGCTCTGGGAACAGTCATAATTGAGATTGAAGGAGAACTAACGGAGATATTGACGAAGTATTCTGATTCAGAGTATTTAATTGATCCCCAAAGCATTCGTGCTGAGATGTTAAGGAAAGAATGGGATGTTGAAATTGTTGACGATGAAGAAATTTCCGCGAAGATCAGAAATATTTTCAAGCTCTCCGTTGACATATCAATATCGTTTCATGACAGTGTGGACAAATTCAGCTCGTCAGGAAGAATATCCTTCCCCATGAGTCTAGCCTCTCTGCTCAGTATAGAGGGAATAGTAGGTTTTGAAAATGATGACTCGTACAAGCTAGCGGAACCTTCTGTTGAGTTCAGCGTTTCCGGAATCCCTGTAAAGGTGAGCGTCCCTGTATATTTCTTCTATGAAGTGGCTGCAACTCTTGCTGAGCTCAAGTTTGAATTTGGACCTGAACTGAATTTGGAACTTGGCTTTAACTACGATGTTGGGGCAGAAGTTGAATATAAGTGGAAAATAATACCGACGGGAGTTCATAGTTGGGGTCATGCGTCTGGCATATTCAGCCATTCTGAAGGTATCGATCTTGACTATGAATACGACACATCTCCGAATCTGACAAGCGAGGTTGGATTCAAGGCCTATCCTGGAGTGACAATCGCATGTGTTCTTCGACCAGAGATGGAGACTCCTTTCGCCCTGCAGGGTAGTCTCGAAAACAACATACTTAACCTTGATCTTCTTGTTGAGGGACATATGCAGATGAAGCTGGATGTGAAGTTCTATGATCATACATGGAAGTTTGGCAAAGTCTTTAAATACACAAAGCAGTTATACGAGAAAGAACTGTAACACGATACCGTCATTGTATGCGTTCAATCCTAGTATAGGGTTAAGAGCAGTCTATAGGAGCAAGCGGTTCATAAGTTTTGAGTGCGTTGTCTTGCTGGATCTTCTTTTGAAAGTCGTGTGAGAGTGAGCCCCGCGATTCTAGTTCAGAGGTGCTGGGCTGGTTAGAGACTTTTTTGTTCACAATGCTATCAAGACGCGTTACAAGAGGATAAGGCAGGCATCCCACAGGCTTAAACGTCCTGTATCGAATCCTATCGCTATGAGAATTGCTTCGGAAAAGAACGTCATAGTAGTAGACATTCCTGCCAGAAAGTTTCTTTATAGAACTACTCTTGGAAGAAGCCGGTACAACTCTCTTCAAGGTTCTCCTCACAGAAAGCACGTCATCTCAACATATACAATTTGACTTAGCCTGAATAAAACACAGCAGAGTAATCGAAAGGGGCGAACGACCCGATCTTTGTGATAGCAAACCATACAATAGGATCATTTCATGTTCACAACGAATATATCAAAATGACGTGTGTTAGCGGGTCACTTCGCTTCTTGCGTAAAGAGGAGAGATGGTTTGTCGCAGAGCATTTCGGCCCATTCTTCCTGTCCAGTTGCACAACACCAAGAGACT
This sequence comes from Mesotoga sp. UBA6090, assembly GCF_002435945.1. Lineage (NCBI taxonomy): Bacteria > Thermotogati > Thermotogota > Thermotogae > Kosmotogales > Kosmotogaceae > Mesotoga > Mesotoga sp. UBA6090. The sequence continues at coordinate 4,861 of NZ_DIXC01000053.1, read as the reverse complement.
TGTTTGCTGCAGAATATAAACAGAGACTTGCCTGCTTGAGCTCTTCCCATTCTTTCATGTCAAGATTGTTGAGCTTTTAATCTCTGCCCACAAAATAGCTTTCATACCAGAGAGTTGAATACATCTCCAGATTTCTACAGAAGAGTTTTGTGAGGAGAGTTCTTTTCAGAGGACGGTGGACCGTTGACGGTTGACTTTGTTCTTAATGCCCTTGCTCTTCCAAGCGTTCAGCGTCTCCTGGCAAGCGACCAGCGGATCTTTGGACGGAGAACCTTGTCTAATGTGCCTGGCCTGCGTCAGCAGACCGACAAATTTTTGGCTTCTTCCTTGCGCCTGTGAGAGGGCTTCCCCCTCTTCGGGCGAACAGCCGTTCGCCCCTACAGAATCACCTAAGATTGTCATCCCGTAGAGCCTGCCCCAAAATGTTCCTGTTTGGGGGTTCTGCACGGGATCTCATCTCTTCCGTCTCGTCCTCTCTCCTAATCTCGTGTCCTTAACTCTCTTTTCGGAGGACGGTGGACCGTTGACGGTTGACCTGAGAGGCGTGCTGCGAAGCAGGCTCACTTCCCCGGATGCTCCCCCGGGCATCACTTCCCGACGGAGTCGGCCTCGCCTCCTACCGAAGGCAGCCTTGCGTCCTGATTTTTGTACTCGCATCACTTCACACCATAGGTAATCTCTCCGGAATACTTTTCGATCAGTTTCTCAAGCACTTTTGCCGCCATTCTTACTGTGGTCTCGCAACCAATTATTGGATCTCTGTACTTATCCCTAAGTACACTGCACTCAAGATGTCCGTATTTCTTCTCGAATTCTTCTAGGAATTCTTCCGCGATTCGCTTCATTCTCTCCTGCTTTACATATACTTCGCTGTTGAAGAGAATTCCTATTACAGCTAGAGAGCCCGTAACAGCTCCGCAGATGCTTTTGATTCTCATTCCACCTCCAAAGGCCCCCATGGTATAGAATGCCTCTTCCGGCAGGTTGAGCCTATATTCGTCATCTGCTCCGTAGATCATCGCCTCAGCGCAGTTTCGCTCAACATCACTTCTCGAATATTGTTTTCCAACGGCATCCTCAAGCATATTTACTCCCCTCTCAGAAACTTGTTGAAATGAAAGCTCAATTATAAGTTTGTAATACGTATCACGTCTGATACAATCATTGTATAACTTTCAATGAAGGAGGTCCTATATGTCAATACTACTAAAGAACGGGACTATTTACCCCATCACTTCCGAGCCCTTCAAAGGGGATATTTTGATCAGTAAGGGAAAGATCGAAAGGATAGGACAAGGACTCGAAGAGCCTGAGGCCGAAGTTATAGGCGTTTCGGGCAAGTACGTATTTCCTGGATTCATTGACGCACACTCTCACATTGGTATTTACGAAGAGGGAGTTGGAGGCTACTACGGAGACGGTAACGAAGCGACGGACCCCCTTACTCCGGATGTCTCCGTTGTTGATGCCTTCAATCCTCAAGACGCAGCGATAAAAAGAGCTCTATCTGGAGGAGTCACGACCGTAATGGTCGTTCCAGGCAGCGCCAATCCAGTCGGTGGACAGGGGGCAATCTTCAAGTTCAAGAAAACTCTGATAGTCGATGATATGGTCGTTCGTTCCCCGGCGGGCCTGAAAATGGCAACTGGTGAGAATCCCAAGAGAGTCTATGGTGAGGGCTTCAAGAAAACACCGTCGACAAGACTGGGAACGGCAGCGGTTATCCGTGGCTACCTCCAGAAAGTTAGAGCGTACATGGAAAAGAAGAAGGCGGCAGAGAAAGAGGGCAAACCCTTCACAGATTTCGACCCCAAGCTTGAAGTGGGGGAAAAAGTGTTGAAGAAAGAGATTCCTGCTAGAATTCACGCTCACAGACAGGATGATATTCTTACTGCAATCAGGCTCTCTAAGGAGTTTGATTTCGATCTGGTAATAGAACACGCGACGGAAGGCTACAAGATAGTAGATTTTCTCAAAGAGAACAATGTTCCGGTCGTTCTCGGCCCGATTTTTGGCTTCCGAACGAAACTAGAGCTTAAGGATATGAGTTACGATGCACCCAGAATACTCAATGAAAAAGGCGTCCTTGCTGCATTTATGTGTGATCACCCAGTGATTCCTCTTGAGAATACGAACGTGCAGCTGGGAGTGGCCCTTCGTTACGGCTCCAAAGAGGAAGACTTACTGAAGATGGTCACAATAAATGCAGCGAAAATTCTGAAAATAGATGAGAGGGTCGGATCACTCGAAGTCGGAAAAGACGCAGATATTGCGGTTTGGACAAATCATCCATTCAACCTTGCTGCGAAGGCAGAAAGAGTGTTCATTGAAGGTGAGGAAGTCTACAGCGACCTTTGAAGCAACAAGGATCGTAAGCAGAGAGCACACTGAATACCGTAATGCATCATAATTAAATCTACTCAAGAGAATACTTGATACCAGACGTTGAAATGTTTTATAATATTCCTGCGGCCACCTCACGAGGGTGTCACGCACTAGGCCATAGAGCCTGCGCACGGCGAAAAGCCGATGCACTGAGGCGTGGGAACACCCCACGCCTCTTCAATTTTCTGCTTTTGATACTTCGAGAACAGAGTTCCTTGCGCAGCCAGATATTCATTAGTCAGACTTTATACCAAAATCATGAGATTCATTGATCCTTGCTTCTTACACACTCTTGAACTATGATCAAGATCCTTAGCTTGTTCTCATCAGTTCCTTCTTCTACTGCACGGTTGAATGTGAGAGCCCAAAACACTTTCTCTGGCTCCGAGATTCTCACTCAAGCTGGTCTTCATTACCCACATCATCTTCTCTGAAACTCAATCATCTTGTTCATTAGTTCCAGAATCGATCACCATTATCAAATGAAGACGGTTTCATGCATCTCTACGTTCTTGATCTTAAATCCCCGCTTGAGGGGGACACTCTCCCGAAAGGGGAGTAAACAGCCTGGCCTCACAAGGTCTGTACTTACACCGCGCCATCTCTTGACCCTACGCACTAGTCCAAAGTAGGGACCGACACGTTCCATGAAAACCGCTTTACGCTTAAAATCAAGAACCCGCTGAGCGCTGGGAGACAACGTTGTCCGTCAACGGTCCCCCGTCCTCCGAATATGCCCACAAATTCGTCTTTACTTGTTTCAGCATCTCGCTCTTCAATACTCCGTTCTGATAAACCGCTTTCATCAACCCGATCTTTCTAACCCGCACTCTGTAACCCGCTCCTAGTAACCCGTATTTCCTGACCCGCTCTTCCAACCGATCCTTCGTTTTCCAGCGTACAGCCTTCAGCGTTTCTTATCCAAGCGGCTTTTAGGCCGACGCAGTCGGAACTGGCCTCGCCGAAGGCGAGACTGGCCAGGCGAAGCCTTACTGGCCTGCACAGCAGACCGACTAATTTTTGGCTTCTGCCTTGCGCCTGTGAGATGGCTTCCCCCTCTTCGGGCGAACAGCCGTTCGCCCCTACAAGAAGAATATGATTCTGAATGGGATTACAGATAAAGAAGATCGGTAGGCAACTCTCCGCTTTGTTCCTGGCGCGTAAGTGCCAGCATCACTTCCTGGGATTTACTTCCCAGCATCACTTCTTCAAAGGTTCTTCGGTCACTAAGTTGATCAATATCGAAGATGAACGATTGTATGTATTCTTAGAATAAGTTGTTCTCCGAGAAACTTGGTACCTTGGTAAATGATATAATTGAGTCGACTAATCTTGGAAACGAAAGGAGCAAATGAATGGCCAAGGATACTGAGAAAGAGAAGATCGAGAAACGCAAGATAATCCGAGTGTCCGACAAGAGACAAGTAACAATCCCGCTTAAGTATTACGAGCTACTCGGATTTGGAAGGGAGGCTGAATGTACTCTTCGGGAAAATGAAATAGTAATTCGCCCATTGCAGGAGTCTCGAGAAGAATTTTCTGAAGAAATCCTTGCAGAGCTCATTTCAAGAGGATATTCCGGAGAAGAACTTCTTTCAAAATTCAGAGAGTTGCGAAATAAAATAAGACCGGCAATTGTCTCCATGATTAAGGAAGCAGATGAAATAGCTGAAGGAAATAGAAAAAGTCTTAGTCTAGCTGAGGTCTTTTCTGAAGAGGGGAAGAAGTAGTTGTTTGAAGTGCGTTTTTCCAGTGCTGTTTCCAAGTACTTCAAGAAGCTCAGGGAAAAGCCACTGAGAGAGCAATATTACAGAGTTCTACTTGGCATCAGGGATGAGCCATATGCCGGTGAACGAAAGTCTGGAGACTTTTCCGGATTATTCTGCAGGCACTTCTTTTATGAGAAAACGAAATATGAAGTGGCTTATAGAATATATTACGAGACACAGGTTGTTGTAATTGTTTTGGCAGGAACAAGAGAGAACTTCTATAGGCAGCTGAAGAATTATGTGAAGCGGGATCGTCTGTGAATGAGAAATCAAAAGCTCTCAACTTCTGATAGCCTGCCTTGGAGTGCTCCTGCAGAAGCGCCGCTGTTCGCTGATCGCTGAAAGAGCCGCTGTTCGCTGAAGAACGAAAACCCGCTGATCGCTGTGAAAAACCGTCCTTCGTTGTCCGTCCAAGATCATGGACCCGTCCTTCGTCAAGACCAAAGCCCAGATCCTGGCCAGAAGCACGAGGATGACTGTGAGAGCGGGATGACACATATCATTGCTCTTTCAGATAGAGGTCTGGCTTCTTCTTGCAACTTGCATCGTGGAACTTGCAACGATGTTTCTTTCGGAGGACAGAACCACGGCTAACGGAGAACCTTGTCTAATGTGACTAGCCCAAGTTAGCAGACCGACCACTTTTTGCCTTCTGCCTTGCGCCTGTGAGATGGCTTCCCCCCTTCGGGCGAACAGCCGTTCGCCCC
>NZ_DIXC01000052.1 GCF_002435945.1 Mesotoga sp. UBA6090 | reverse complement strand
TACCGGGAATAAACCTGCTTTATGGTCTTCCCGGACAGAACCGTAACAGCTTCCAGACGGATTATGAACATCTTGCAAGCATTCAACAGAAGGGTCTTCTTCTGAGGAGAATCAACATAAGGCAGGTCATGGTCTTTCCCAACGCGAGGATATCGAGAATGGCAAGGCCGAAAGTAGATCACAGGTTGTTCAAAAAACACAAGCAGCGCATAAGAAGGGAAATTGATGCCGAAATGCTAAAAAAAGTCTTCCCGGTAGGAGCGATTGTCCGGGGGGTAATTCCTGAATTCAGCGAAGGTCTGATTCACTTCGGCAGACCGCTAGGTACTTATCCGATTCTCCTCGGCACACCGGTCGCCTTTGAAGAGAAGACTGATTTCGCAGTTATTGATCACGGTATGAGATCGATAACTGGTATACCGGTTGGAACAGAGCTCAATGATCTGGGGGAGAGAGAACTGAAATTCCTCCCTGGAATTGGAAGAGACCGGGCGAGAACTCTAGTCATCAAGAGACCTAAGGCGGTGGAGGAGCTCTTACCAGTTGTCGGCCCGGATGTACTGAAGACGTTAGCTTTGATCAAGATGAAATTAGGAGGAAAATGGCTGTGAAACAGCGAGTCGTTATAGTTACAACGGGAGGCACAATTGCCATGGTAACCGACCCTGTTACAGGAGCTTCCGTTCCAGCTCAGGGAATGAGTAAACATGTGGCTGACGTTGACGGACTGGAAGAGGTCGCCTGCACCGAACACCACGAGTTCTCAAACATCCCCAGTCCATACATCAACCCCGAGACGATGTGGAGACTCTCGAAAACGGTACAAAGGCTTCTAGACAGAGATGAAGTGTGTGGCGCCGTGATTACACACGGGACGGATACACTTGAAGAAACGGCCTATTTTCTTGACCTTACTGTCAGAAGCGAGAAGCCGGTAATCTTCACCGCCGCAATGAGAAATATCGATGAGATGGGAACCGACGGCCCCAGAAATGTTCTCTCTTCCGTAAGAGTTGCCGTCAATCCTCTTGCAGTCGGAATGGGAACAATGGTCTGTCTGAATGACGAGATTCATGCCGCCAGAGAGGTTACCAAGACCTACACAAGCAACGTTGCCACTTTTGACTCCCCTGGCCATGGACCCCTGGGAATTGTCGATGAAGACTCAGTGATTTTCTTCAGAAAACCCTTGCTCAGAACGGTATTCAACGTCGACAATATTGAATCGAAAGTAGCTCTTGTCAAGACCTTCACTGGCGATGACGGCTCAATCCTTAGAAGCCTGCCCCAGTTGGGTTTCAAAGGGGTGGTTCTTGAGACTTTCGGAAGAGGCAATGTGCCGGTAGAAGTGTATCACGTAGTAAAATATCTAATAGAAGAGGAACGGGTTCCTGTAATTATTACTTCAAGGTGCTTTAAAGGCCGCGTCCTTGGAGTTTATGGATATGTTGGAGGAGGAAAGAGTCTGGCCGACTTAGGCGCAATTTTCGCACAGGAGTTGTCCCCGATCAAAGCTAGAATCAAGTTGATTGTCATAATGGGGATCACGAATGATATGGCGGAGATTGAGAGGCTCTTCAAACTCCCTTTGAAGGGGGCATAATGTGAACCGAGAGATTTTGAAGAAACCACGTTTTCAAACGGCGCTATTCACGCTGTTCTACCTGGCTATCTGTTTCGCTGTGTTCTCCGTTTCACTGAGGACTGCCGTGATTCTCTTTACAACTTTCACCGTGGTTATGATACTCGAGCCGTGGGCGAGATTCGCACAGCGATATCTGAAACTCAAACGTTCGATCTCTCTCGGCATAGGATTGACGGTTATTTTTGCAGGTTTAGTACTGCTTATCGTCTTCCTTACGACTCCTGTGGCAAAAGAAGCCTCTAAATTCTTCAGTATTCTCAGAGACTTCTTCCCTTCCGTTCAGGAGGCAGAAATTACCTCTTTCGAAGTGAATGCGAACATCGACAGGCTTCTTTCCGATGAAGATCTGCTCGAAAAGCTTTCCGCCGAAGAGATCGAATCTCTTGATCTTGTCTCTAGGGATTTGAAAGACTACTACTCGAATTTGTTGAAACCGATGCCGTCCGATGCTGGAAACCTGGAGAAGGATCTCTCCTTGCTTGAGGAAAGCTTAAAAGAGAGAAGCGACTATCTTGTGATTATAGGCAGCAGTAACCGAAGACAGCCTCTTTACGATGAGATAAACGGGATTGTCTCGAAATATCTGAATCCCGAAGTGGCGGAATCGCTTTCAGCTAATGTCATGGAAAATGTGATGCTGGTTCAGTCGCAAGAGCTGTGGAAGGACGTAGTTGAATACTTCATGCCGAAGAACATCGATCCGGCAAGGCGGAGGGCAACTTACGAAAGCGTAAGAAATTTTCTCATTCAGGTGCAGAACAGCCTTATGAAATTCCTTCCGGGAATACTGGAAAAGGTGCCCAGCTTCGTAACGAGTGCGGGGCTGGTACTATTCTTTACAATAGTGGGTGCAATCTACCTAAGCTACTACTTCCTCTCGGTCAAGGAGTTCATTCCAAAGTTCTACCCGAAAAAAGTACGAGGCACCGCTTTAAGTTTCCTGTCCGACACTTACAAGAATCTCGAAAGGTATGTGATTTCGGTAGTCCTGTTAGCATTGATTGTGGGGATTGTAGTCGGTATTGTGGTTCAATCGATGGGATTGAAATACAGCCTTCTAATGGGGCTCTGGGCTGCTTTTACAAATCTCATACCCATAGTGGGAGTACCACTCGAATTTGTGCCACTCGTTCTTCTTGCCGTATCCACTCAGAATCTCGTTCTCGTTCTGGTGCTGCTGATAATCCTGGCGATTGTACACGCCGCGGCCTTCATACTTTTCCTCGTATTCATGAAAGGCTACAATAGAATCAACCCGGTAATAATCATCTTGATGATCTTGGTGGCAGGACAGCTGCTGGGACTTTTCGGAGCGATTATAGCCGTGCCGTTTGCAATAATCCTGAAAATGATGTGGATCCACTTCTTCTCACCGATGCTCGAAGAAGAAGATTGATACTGCGGGGTTTCGCGGAAAGGGATAATCCCTCCGACGATTTGCCGAAAAACCCCTTCAGTTCAAAGAGTCTCCTACAGTAAGAGACAGGCGTCGCCGAAGGAAAAGAATCTGTATCTTCTTGAAATTGCTTCTCTATATGCCGAGAGAATCAACTCTCTTCCGGCAAATGCCGAAACCAACATCAGGAGGGTCGATTTTGGAAGGTGAAAGTTTGTGACAAGAGAATCGACAATCTTGAAATCATAGGGGGGATAGATAAATATATCTGTCTGGCCGCTATCACTTACAACTGAGCCGTGGCGGGCAGCTATGCTTTCCAGAGTCCTTACGGTCGTGGTGCCGACGGCAATAATCCTTCTATTATCGGCCTTGGCCTTGTTGATCGTCTCTGCAGCTTCAGAAGATACCGTGAAGTATTCTCCATGCATTTTGTGTTCTTCTATCAGCTCCGATTTTACCGGTCTGAAAGTTCCGATGCCGACATGAAGCGTGATGAACTCAACCGCGACTCCCTTACCGGCGAGCGTCTCAAGCAGGCTCTCAGTGAAGTGCAGACCGGCTGTGGGGGCAGCTACGGAACCTTCCGGCCGCGAGTAGACCGTCTGGTAAGATTCGGGATTCTCCGGGTAAGTCTGAATATACGGGGGGATCGCAAGCAAGCCCGATTCTTTGATCTCTTCATCGCTAGCCCCATGAAAATCGAGAATCCTGCCTGAATCTTCGCAGTGTTCGACAACTCTGCATGAAATTCCGCTGAACAGCAGCTCGTTTCCAGGCTTAATCTTTGATCCGGGTCTAACTATTGCCTTCCAGAGTCCCCGGTCGAGTCTTTCTATCAGCACGGCCTCGACTTTTGCTCCAGTCTCCTTCATCCCAAGCAGCCTTGCAGGAATAACACGGCTGTTGTTTAGCACGACGACATCGCCGGGACGGAGAAATTCGACGATTTCGGCGAATACTCTGTGTTCCAGGGCACCGCTCTTTCTGTCTACAACCAGTAGTCGAGAACTGTCTCTCGGAACGGCCGGTTCCTGGGCGATTAGTTCTTCTGGGAGATCGTAATCAAACTCTGAGACTTTCATCTATTTCCTCAGGCCTTATTATCGTTATGTCGGCAACCCCATGATCGAGAAATCTGTCGTAGCTTATCACGGCGGAATCGTTTTCTCTGGCCAGGAAGATGATTCTATCATCGGCTGGCGAGTAAGTCTCCACTTGTGGCAAGGAAAGCAGCCTGTTCAGATTCTCTTGCTGGAAACCGCCAAGAGTGAATCTGATATTTGCATCAAAGATTATCCTGTATGGAAACAAAGCAACCCTGCACGAAGACATCCTGAGAAAGAGATCGTCTATTCTGTTCAAATCTGCGTGATCGCTCATAGAAAAAACGATGTTGCTACCGTCAACAACAACGGGTCTGGAACGACGGGAGAAAAGCGCATTCTTGACGTAAGGGTGTGTGAACTTCAGATTGCCAAGTTCTCCTCTTGCCGATTTTGAAAGAGTAGAGACTGCGTTTCGCAGAGTCTCCAGCTCCGAGATGTTGGTATGCAGAACTCTACTTATCCTGTCGGCAAGACCGGATCTCTCAGCAACCTCCGGCTTTTCGTAAAGAAGTGCCGCTTCAAGCATGATATAGTCCTGAATTCCATACTTTCCAATGGATCTAGCAATTGAAAGCCACTTTCTGTAATCGTCTATCGACTTGATCTTCTTTCTGACCCTCCCATTGACAGGTGGATTGTTTCTCGGATCGATCAAGAAGAGCAATTGTGCAATATCGGCAACCGATGCCTCAGAAAGCGAAGATACGTATTGTACTCTCTCTTCCGGTTCTCTGTCTCGCTCTCTCAGTATGTCGATTGAAAACTCGATTACTTCGTAGGATAGGCTTTTGAGCCCGGGGATTGTCTTCACAACCTTCTCGATCATCGAGCTGCTCAAGGGATTCTTTCGGAGACCGCTGGAAAGCCTTCCAAGGCTTTCCTTTCTTTTTCCGTAATAACTGTAGAACCCCTCTGAAGAGGCGGCTTCTTTCAAATGGTTTTGTATGTCATTAATCATCACTATTCTCCTATCTATGCGAGCGTTTGCCACAAGTAAGTCTTTGACACGCTTTTCTCTCTATGATATAATGAGATTTGTGCAAATTACAACATGAAGAGGTGAAGCCCCGATGAAAAAAGATATGCACCCCGAGATGAAGCTGATTACTGTAAAGTGTACCTGTGGCGCAGAACATAAGTTTTATTCTACAAAGGACACCATAAAGGTTGACCTTTGTTCCAGCTGCCATCCCTACTTCCGTGGAGACGCATCTTCAATGATTCTCGACACTGAAGGAAGAGTTCAGAAGTTCAGAAACAAATACGGAGACAATTACTGAGTTAGCGCTTTGCGCTCCCTCAAGTATATAGTCAATTGGAGGTTAGTCATGTGAGTGTGAAAGTGGGTACCGTTGTTGAGGGAAATGTAACTTCTGTCAAGAAATTCGGAGCGTACGTAAATCTTGAAAGCGGTGAGGAAGGGTTCATTCATATTTCCAAAGTGGCAAGAGAGTACGTGAAGAACATTGAAGACTATCTCAAAGTTGGTCAGAAAGTAGAAGCAAAGGTTCTTGGGACGACAAAGGACGGAAAATGGGAACTGTCGATCAAGGATCTGAAGACCAAAGGCTCTGATGAAGGGCCGTCAAGCCAAGACTTCGAAAAGAAACTGGCCAAGTTCATGAGAGATAGCGGCGAAAAGATCTCCGCCTTTAAGAGAAGACTCGACAAGAAAAGAGGTATCCGTAAAAGACCATAAAAATTGAAAGTATCGTGAAATAGAATAGAGGGAGCTGAGCTCCCTTTTTTTGTGAAAGGGCAAAAAAGGTAGCAAAGACGAGTGAGAGGATCATAAGTAAGCATAGTGGAGTATGAAAGGGTATAATTGGACACAGATGCCAAAATAGGAGGTTATACTGATGTACTTCCTCGAAAGAGTCATGGCGGTTCCGAGATTGCCCGAAAAGCTAAGCAGACTCGAAGAACTGTCAAAGAACCTATGGTGGAGCTGGAACTACCATGCTCAACAGATGTTCAAACACATGGACCCCGAGATGTGGTATCAGGAAAAGCGGAGCCCCGTAAGGCTTCTCCGCAGGGTACGCCAGACTAGATTGTATGAACTGGCCGAAGACAAAGCGTTTATCAAGATGTATGAGAACACCGTAGAAGAATTCGATAAATACATGGGTGGAAAAGATACGTGGATGGAGAGAGAACACCCGGAGAGAAAAGAGCAGTGCATTGCTTATTTCTGCGCGGAGTATGGCTTACATGAATCATTCCCAATCTACTCTGGAGGCCTCGGCATTCTGGCCGGAGACCACCTGAAAACGGCCAGCGACATGGGCCTCAATTTCGTTGCCATAGGACTTCTATACAGGAACGGATACTTTGAACAGAGAATAGATGAGTCGGGTTGGCAGCAGAACATTTATCACTCCTATGAGTTCGAGGATTTTCCCGTAGTTCCTGCGCTCGATAAAGCCGGAGATGAGGTTTTCGTTAACATAGACTTTCCAGGGAGAAAGGTATGGGCGAAGGTCTGGAAGGCCGAAATTGGCAGGACATCTCTTTATCTATTGGACACAGACATTCCTCAAAATGAACCCGAAGACAGAAAGATCACCGGCACGCTCTATGGAGGCGATCGTGAAACCAGGATACAGCAGGAGATTCTTCTCGGCATCGGCGGAGTGAGAGCCCTCAGAATGCTGGGCTACTCGCCAAATGTATGGCATATGAATGAAGGGCATGCGGCCTTCTTGTCCCTCGAGAGAATTCGAGAACTGGTCCAGAAAAACTCGATAGAGTTTTCGACCGCATCGATGATTGTAAAATCTGGCAATGTCTTCACAACACATACACCGGTGCCTGCCGGTAATGATACGTTTACCCTTGACATGATTGACAAGTACTTCCGCGATTTCTGGAGTAAGATGCACGCCGATAGGGATGAATTCTTGAACCTCGGCATCGAGAAACTTCAGAGTGGCGAGCAGCACTTCAGCATGACGGTCCTTGCGCTCAGGCTTTCTGCCCTTGCTAATGGAGTAAGCAAGCTTCATGGAAGAGTCAGCAGAAATCTTTGGAATCACATTTACCCGGATCTACCCGCGGTAGAGGTTCCGATAACTCATGTGACAAACGGAGTTCACATCTGGACTTGGCTGAATCCAAACCTGGTCGAGTTGCTGGACAAGTACCTTCCCGAGGACTGGCATGAGAGAGTCTATGATCCAGGGATCTGGGAAGGGGTCGATAAGATACCGGAGAGCGAGATCTGGGAGCTACACATGTCACTGAAATCCAGAGCAAGAGGCTTTTTGCAGGGAAGGTTGAAGAGACAGCGGATGAGACTGGGCGAGACCATAGAAGACCTTCTGGAGGTCGAGGAAGCCCTGCCTGAAGATGTTCTCACTATTGGATTTGCACGGAGATTTGCTACATATAAGCGAGCAACGCTGATCTTCAAAGACATCAACAGACTGAAGTCGATAATCGCGAACTCCGAAAGACCGGTTCAATTTGTTTTCGCAGGAAAGGCCCATCCGGCAGACGATCCTGGAAAAGAGCTGATTAGGAAGTTGTATGAGATCTCCAGAACACCGGAATTCAAAAGCCGGGTGATTATTGTCGAGAATTACGACATGAATATCGCTCGACATTTGGTAACCGGTGTGGATATCTGGCTCAATACACCCAGAAGACCCCACGAAGCAAGCGGAACGAGCGGTGAAAAAGCCGGAATGAATGGAGTTCTGAATTTCAGCGTCCTCGATGGCTGGTGGGTGGAAGGTTTCAACGGTGAAAACGGCTGGGCGATCGGCGATAACAGAGACTACAGAGACCAAGAGCTTCAGGACAGGATAGACTCTGTGTCGATTTACAGCGCACTTGAGAAGGAGATAATCCCTCTATACTACTCGAGAGATGAAGAAGGAATAGCGAGGGATTGGGCAAAGAAAATGAAGAGCTCCATCAAGGAAATCGGGAGCAAGTTCAATACTCACAGGATGGTTGCAGAGTATGCCACCGACCTTTATTTCCCGGCCGCCGACCTGTCTGTAGAGGCCGAGAGAGACGGTTACAAACTTGCTAAGAGCGTTGCCGTCTGGAAAGACAAGTTCAGTGCCAGCTGGAACGCCATAAGAATAAAGCCGAATGTGCAGGCCGAGTCTTCTGCCAAATCGGTAAAGGTCGGGCAGGAGATCGCCCTCTCGGCAAATATCTATCTTGGAACTCTGGATCCATCGGAGGTTCAAGCTGAGATTTTTGTGGCAAAGATGAATGACGAAGGCGAGATGGACAGCTTCAGTCTTTATCCAATGAAGCTGGTGAAAGAAGACGTCCATGGCGAATACGTGTACGGCGGGAAATTCGTCGTATCCGAAGAGGGTAATCTGGCATACACCGTCAGAGTGATCCCAAATCCCCAAAAACTGCCTGACAGATACTTCATACCCATTGCAAAATGGATCGTATAAAAAAACCCGCCTCGAAGGCGGGTTTTTTCTAGTTATTGGCTGAGAAATCAGAGAGAGTCCTTTCAAAGTCTCCAGGAGAAATGTCGCCCCAAAGAAGCGATTTGTAAAGACCGGGAACGGTCATGATCGCCTTGAGTTCTTCTTCGAGAAAAACTCTTTTTCTTGGGTTGTAATCGCCGTCGATAATAATCTCCGTCGATTCCGAACCGGATGTGATCATTCCGATCACCGCGTTGTATACTTCAGTAATCTCTACTTCTCTCAATCCAAGCTTATGCAGCTGTTCGTAGATCTCATGACTCTCATTTCCCTCGGCTATCATCCTCAGAACCACATTTATGTAATCAGGAAAAGTCATTGTTTATTCAGGCACCTCCTAACAGGTCTCTCAGAAGAAGAGCATTATGAACTGCTCTTCCCATGTAGCAATTATTAAAAAAAACAAAGACAGGTATATCTCGTTTATGAAATTCTAGCACATCGATGGCAAAACTTCTCAAGTCATCTTCCGAGTAATCGTAGTTGTATCTTTCACTTCCGTTGCTGTTGAACCAGTCGGGATTTCTTCCGTGGAATCTGAAGTAAGCACCCCTAAGACCTGCTCTGGGAATATATGGAAACAACCCCCCGATAGTCGGTTCGTCAACTGTTACAGGTATTCCGCCCGCCTCCTCGACCGCTTCAAAGGCAGCTTCGTTTGCCCAGCTATCGTGTCTGAACTCGAAGGCCAGGAGATTACTATTCGGGTCGAAAGATGCAGCGATCTCTTCAATATACTCCCTGTTTCTCTCATTGAATTTGAACGACCACGGGAACTGGAAGAGTACCGGCCCCAGCCTGCCCTCTTCCCGCATGGGTTGAAGTGCCTGATAGAATTCACCGGATACTTTCCTCAACTCTCCGGAATTTCCCTTCCATAGATCATGCGTCGCCTGTCCCGGTGCCTTAACTGCAAATGTCATCTCTCCGGGTATCTTCCTGAGGATGCCTGTGATTGTCTTGATAGATGGCATTCGATAATATGTGAAATTCAGTTCAACGGAGCTGAATCTCCATACTGAATGGTAATATCTGAGCATCTGGGAAGAGCTGATCCCTGAAGGGTATGCCGTCCCCACCCAGTCTGGAAATGAGTAGCCGCTCGTCCCCAGATAGACCACTACAACTCCTCGATAATGAACACTGGATCGTTGTTGTTCAGTATTGCAGCATTTGCTTCATCCACATCGACATGGAATTCTAGAGCGTAACTTGAGTGCACTCTAACCAGAACGTCGTCGAAGATCACTCTTCGCGTTCCGGCGCCCTCGGCATAGACCATTACTATCTCCTTGTCCTCCACACCATATACCATGGCGTCCTCGGGTGTCATGTGAATATGCCTCTTGGCAAGCATCACTCCGGAATCAAGAACGACAGTTCCTTTAGGACCGACAATCGTTAGGCCGGGAGTACCCGCGTGGTCACCGGAATCCTTTATGGGTGGCTTTATTCCCAGGGAAAAAGCGTCGGTTCTCGATACCTCTATCTGAGTGGCCTTTCTCGCAGGACCCAGTACCCTTACTCCCGTAATTGCCCCCTTTGGACCGACAAGAATCACCTTTTCATCACAGGCGTACTGCCCGGGTTGACCGAGATCTTTTATAGGAGTTAGTTCATGACCCTTGCCGAAGAGTCTCTCGATGTCTTCCGCACTCAAATGAAGATGGCGATTTGAAACGCCTGCCTTAATTGCCGGTTGCTTCAGTTTCACAAAATACACCTCCAGTTATCTTCACTTCTTGAATTTTTTCGGACCGACAAGTCCCTTTCTAACTTTCAGAGTTACACTTTCCAGAGTAGTAAGAACAAGTGTTATTGGACCTTTAGCGACGTTTATCCAGCCAAGGCCGCAAATGTGAAGCTCCTGACCGGTTCTCAGTCTGAATTTCTCTCTTTTCCACTTATACTCACTCCTAGCAGAACTAGAAAAAGGAGGTTTCAAAATTCCTCCAAACCATCTATCCCATTCCTCGACCCCAGTATTCGAGTTAGTCTCATGGACTGAAACACTTTCCGGAACAAAGGTATGGAATATCCCTACGGGATCGGTCTCATTCTTCGCATCTATTCGCACAAATCCACTCAGAAAAACGGTTCGGGTTTCGTGGAATTGAAAGGTCGACCTGACCAGCTTCTTGCGGGGAAGAAATCTGCTCTGGTCTTCAACGCTCAAAAGGTCGGTCAATCTGTCTTCCGTGAAGATTCCCGGAGTATCGTAAATGGTAACCGAAGAGTTGTACAGTGTCCTCGAAGTCACCTCTACAGTTGTTCCGGGAAAACGACTGACAGTTATCTCTTCGGAACGCGTCAAGCCGTTCAGAAGTGAGGACTTCCCAACGTTGGTAACTCCTACCGAAACGTACTCACTCGCACTGGATTTCAGATAGGCGAAAAGCGATTTCAGTCCATATTGCCCCAAAACCGAGACAGGCCTTACTCTGCTCACCGGTGCCTTGAGAATGCCCGAGGCCCAGTCTCTCATTTCATTCACCTTAACCTCTCTGGGAAGTAGATCGATCTTGTTCAGAATGTAGTGAACAGAATGATCTTTCAGGAGGTCCGCTATATCCCTCCTGAAAGTTCCGTCGAAGTCTGAAATATCAATTACATAGATTACATCATGGGCGAGACGGAGATACTCCTTCATATTATCAAGCGAATGAGCAACCATATTACCCTCTGGCAGCGAACTATAATGCTTCATGAGAAAGCATCTTCGACACAGGATCTCCTTTCCTGAAAGGAGCCTTGATTCCATCACCGACTCGGATATGTATCCCAAACCGGCCGGGTCCTCATGCTGCAGCTCAACACCACACCCGCTACATTTCATTTGTCAAGTGCCTCCACCTCTGGATGCTTCCTCATTTTGCTTAGGAGAAGACCTTCCACTCTTCTTACAAGCTTTGTCCAGAAGAATTCTCTTTCCGAAATAGGTTCGACCTTTATTGTATATGCCCCGAGAAGATTGCCCATGATAATATCTGTGAACAGCTGGTCTCCAACCACTACTGTCTTGTACGATGGCACATCAAAGTCTCTAAGCGCACGTTTGACCTTGAATGTCAGAGGTTTTCTAGCTCGACTGATCACTCTTATCGAATCCAGCTCATCATCGATCTTGCTTAGCCTACCAGCCTTTCCATTTGAGATCAAAACGACCTCCATACCTAACCTCTCCACTCTATTAAGAAGCAACCGCTTCTCTTTTGAAATCGAACTTGCTCCCCAGGGCTCAAGAGTATTGTCGAAATCAAAGATTACAAGTCTATAGCCTGATTCCTTCAACGCATCAAAGTCAATATCCATAGCGCCCGCAGAAAACATATGAGGTGTGGCCAACCTTCCCGTTCTGAAGATCCAGCCAATTGTGAAGAAAAAGACAGAATGAGCTGCAATTGTAATCTTCCCTAATAGCCTTTTATACCACTTCTGGCTGATATCGACCAGTGGCGCCACCAGGATCGAATACATTCCCATTCTATTTCCGGCAATAATATCTGTGAAGAAAAGGTCTCCTATTATGACCGTCTTCTCTGGCCTGGATTTCATGTCGCTCAGGACCTTCCGAAGTTCTTTGGTACCGGGCTTTCTCATGGAGTGATAAACTCTAAGTTCTTCTCCAAAAAGGTCCCTTAGGTTCTTCACTCTAGACTGAGGACCGTTCGTTACAACGCCGACCTTCATACCGGAAGAGATCAGGTTATCGATTACGGGTTTGTTCCGCATATCGAAGGGCTCTCTCCAGACTGCAATGGTATTGTCGTAATCAAAGAGAATCGTATTATACCCGAGCTTCTGGAGTCTCTCATAGTCCACCTCTCTGACATTTTCCGCCTTGTCGTTTGGTACTGCGTTATCAAGTATGTCCAGGATTCGCACGAATCTCCACCACTTCCAGATCGATACGGTTTTTTATGCTCTTTAGAAAGCTCTTCACTTCATCCAGCAGATCTGCGGGGACAATTATTTTCAGAAGGTCCTCATCTGTGACATGCCTGATGTTCATAAGATTGTCTTCAGCTTCGGCAATGTAGCAGAGCACATGAATGTCTTCCGGCCTTATCTTGACAAAGAGATCGTACTCCGCAACTCTATTCATATGTGGACCTCATAGCAGTTCGGCCGCTAAGCTGGCAAGTTCCGAACGCTCACCCTTAGTTAGGGTTATATGGCCTGCCAGTGATTTGTTTGTCAACCTCGAAGCAGCATATGTCAGTCCATTACTGTATGCGTCGAGGTAGGAATTGTCAATCTGATATGGGTCTCCTATCACAACTATCTTAGTGTTTTCCCCCACTCTGGTAATTATCGTCTTGATCTCATGGGGCGAGAGGTTCTGAGCCTCGTCGATTATGAAATACTGGTTCGGTATGGATCTTCCCCTGATATAGCTTAGAACCTCTACCTGAAGTTGCTCTCCCTTCTTCATGAACGCATTCAGATCCATGTGGCGGTTGCTGAACAACAAATAGAGGTTGTCGTATATTGGGGTCATCCATGGATTTATCTTCTCTTCCATGGAGCCGGGAAGATAGCCTATATCCTGTCCCATAGGGATGATCGGCCTGGCAACCATAAGCCTTTCATACTTTTTCTCGTCAACAACCTTTCTCAATCCGCAGGCAAGGGAGATCAGCGTCTTGCCCGTTCCAGCCATCCCGGGTATGAAGACTACTCTCACGTCGTCGTCAAGCAACAGCTCCATTGCCATCATCTGTTCGTTGTTCCGGGGCATTATCCCCCAACTGCTTGTTTCCATAGTAATTTCCAGCGGAACAATCCTCTCACCGTCGGGAGACACCCTTCCAAAGATCTCTCTGCCAAAATCCACGAATTCATTTGCTCCGACAGGCTCGGGAAGTTCGTCTGCCGATAGTTCGTCCCTGTCGATGAACTTATCCCTGAGAGAAGGATTGTCTATGATGTTTATTCCCGACAGCTTATCGTCTATCTCCACCTTGTCATGTAGATAGTCTTCGGCTTTCAGTCCCATAATATCGGCCTTCACACGCATGTTTATGTCTTTGCTGACCAGAATGACAGGCAGTTTGTCCACGAGACAGAGCTCCATCATATACAGCAGGATGGCGTTGTCTTTGTAATTGCTTGCAGCAAACGGCGGGAGCTTGCTCTTGAATTCATCAAATACCGCAATTCGAAGCGTACCGCCAGACTCTAGCCTTACTCCTTCTGTAAGCCTGCCTTTTGATCTAAGGGAATCAAGAAATCTATTTACTTTCCTGGCATTCTGGCCAACGGATCCGGAGTTCTTCTTCAGTTTATCTATTTCCTCAAGAACGGGAAAAGGGATGATGATGTTGTTGTCTTCGAAATTTTCGAAACAATAAGGATCATGAACAAGAACGTTGGTATCGAGAATAAAGTTCTTTATCAAACCTAACCCCTCCACTTCTTCTCGTATTTGATCATCTCGGAAATACCTCCAAGTCGCCTCGCGAGTGCCAGGAAAACCTTTGCAGTCACTCTGGCATCGTCCATCGCTCTGTGAGTAGGTACATCCCTAATCTTAAGCCTCTTGGCAATACTCTTGAGACTGTACGGTCCCTCGGGAAAAACCTCATGTGCTATGTCAATAGTATCAATGTAATTGTTGGCCAGCGGAAGCACTCCAGTTTCCTTTGATGCGATATCAAAGAAGGTCATGTCGTTTACGATATTATGACCGACGATAGTCGCTCCACCAACATAGTCGCGAAATCTTGGAAAAACCTCGGCCATCGTCGGTTCTTGAGAGACATCTTCATTCTTCAGTCCGTGTATCCCGGTAATCTGCGCCGGAATCAGGACTAGCGGGTTAACAAGGGACTGGAATGACAGATTTTGCAAGATCTTATTCCCGTATATTGGAATCGCCGCTATTTCAAGAATTCTGTCTCCTCCCAGGGGACTCGATCCAGTGGTCTCTGTGTCAATGACTAAGTAGATCTTTTTCATTTCAAACCCTCCATGAAAATTTTACCATGAGAAGGGCTTGCACTCCTGACCACTTCTTTACTATACAATTGAGTGAGGTGATAGATTTGAAAGAGCTTTCGGTAATTGTCAGTCACAACCTCGGAAGCGATCGGGCCAAAAGGAAGCTGGTGCAAAAAATCGAAGAACTGCAGAAGGAATTCAAAGGGAAGTTCACCCTCGATTCTCTCTGGGAAGACAACTCCCTGAAGTTCCAGCTGAAAGCGGCCGGACTGAAGACAGACGGTTGCTTGAAGATCTTCGACAATAGCGTATCGCTCGTCGGAACGCTGCCGTTAACACTGACAGCCTTCAGGGGGAAGATCGAGACCACACTGAAGACAGAGCTTGAGAAGATCCTTATAGAAGGTGATTGAGGGGTGCCAGTAGATCTTCACAATCACAGCTCTTTTTCTCCCGACAGTAATACACCTATGGAGGAGATTGTTCAGGAAGCTTGCACAAAAGGTCTGAAGGTGGTAGGGATCTCGGATCACGATGATCTGGACACTTCCCTTCCGTTCAACTATAGACTTAGAGATCTCGAAGGCTATTTGAAGAATCTTTCCCGACTAAAGGAGAACTCGAGAGTGAAGATCCTCTCAGGACTTGAAGTGGGCCTGCAGTCGTGTGCCAGGGTACCCCCAGAAGGAGATTTCGACTATTTTATATACTCTGTGCACGGAATACCGGGGACAAGAGATCTGGACATCGAAAATGTTTGGACACTATATCTAGAAGAGGCAATTGACGCGATTTCCGAGGTTGAAGAACCAGGCTTCTTTGGCCACATCGATTTCCTTCGAAGATACATTCCGGAACACAGACCTCTGGACAACGATACTCTACTGAACGAGCTATTGAAGAGGCTGATAAAAACCGGTATCGGGATTGAGATTAACACTTCCGGCTGGCGGTATCCTTATGGAGAGCCAAGTCCCCAGCGATGGATAATCGAGAGATACCTCTCACTTGGAGGCAGACTGATCACAACCGGCTCGGATTCTCATCGAAGAGAAGACGTCGGCAGTCACATTGGAGATGCCCTTTTGTTGCTGAGAGAAATCGGGATCAAAGAGATCTTCTACTGTGAAAAGATGAATTATGTGCCATTTCGAATAGCCGACTGCTAAAGGTCTCTCTTGTTCTTGCCAAGCAAATCCTTCAGCTTGAATAAGTTTCCCAGGCCAAGCGCTCTGGCGAGCAGAAAGTACACCCCTATTCCCGATACGAGTGTGATCGAAGTTGAAATATATCCTGTTCCGAAGAAGACTCTACCCAGCAGCATTAAAGCCGACATCATTAGAGATGCAAGAATCACCTTCACTATTCCTATAAGGTTTTCTTTTTCGTATCCAGTCCATTTTAGAAGTGCAGCGGAGACTATGACGGTCCCCACTATCCCGGCCATACTGGTAGCTAGCGCTACGCCCAGAGGGCCTATTGTGAAGCCGAGCACGATGTCAAGAACGACGTTCACGCTTACCATAATCGCAGAGATTATTGTAGGGGTCTTCGGGCTCTTTCTCGCATAGTAGGCTCTCGAGAGAACACCATAGGATCCATAGAAAGGCAGTCCAAGAGTGTAGCCATAAAGAAGCGATGTGGTCAGAGCAGTATCGCTAGGGGTGAATGAGCCCCTTTCAAAGAGAAGCCGCACTATGCCTTCACCCAGGACAAGGAGTCCAAGAGTAGAAGGAATGATCAGAAAGGCAAGCACCGTCAGAGAATCCCACAGAGATTTTCTGAACCTCTCCTTCGAATCTGCGGAAGTAAGCTTTGAGAGCTTTGGAAGCGCCACAGTTGCAACGGCAATGGCAAAGACACCAAGAGGAAGCTGATAGAGCCGCTGCGCGTACCCAAGGCTGGAGACGGCCCCTCTGCCCAGTTCGGTTGAGACTCTTATATCCACAAAGGAATTGATCTCGTTTATTGCCGGAGATATCGCCGAGAACAGAAAGAGAACAAGGAATTCCTTCGCATCGCTCTTGTTATATCCCGGCTTGAAAACAAAGCCTTTTGATCGGGCTGCCAGGGCTACAACAAGAAGCTGTATAGCTCCTCCGGCCAGAAAGCCAATAGTGGGACCAACGATCGGCGGAGAAAACCTGGCTGAAAGCAGAATGCCTGCAATCGTTGACAGATTGATGAACATGGGAGTTATCGCCGCGATGAAGAAGGCATCGAGACTGTTCAGGACTCCGCAGTAGATTGCCCAGAGAGAGACAAGGACAATAAAGGGAAAGGAGATTCTGATGAGTCTGGCTGTCAGTTCAAGAGCAGCCTGATCGAAGCCACCGGCGAAGACTGAGGCAACCCCTTCGGAGAAAACCATCCCGCCCGCCGAAATCAATCCGGAGACGATCAAAACGAAGGCCATAACGGTTGAGGCGAATATGAAAGCCCTCTTACCGGAATTCTTCAGCTTTTCGTTGAAAAGAGGAACGAAAGCCATTGTCATTGCGCCGTCGGCGAAGATCTTTCTTAGAAAGAAGGGAATCATGATTGCGACAAGATAGGCATCATACTGGGCCGACGTCCCGAAATAGTTTGCAAATAGAGAGTCTCTGGCGAGACCCGTTATCCTTGATAACATAGTTGCTATAGCAAAGAGAGCCGTGCTTCTAGCTGTGCTTGCCGTCATAGAGACCTCCACAAAAGATTATAATACACGGAAGATGCGAGAAAAAGGCGATTATTGTCGAGATCTCTTCAAATAAGTAGAAAAGAGAACTATGATATACTGAAATGGCTCTTACGAATGTTTTAAGGGGGGAAGGGCAAAAGGCTGATGAAAATGAAAAAGGTCGCTTTGATTTTCGGGACAAGACCCGAAGCGGTGAAGATGGCTCCCGTCTACCTCGCTCTCAAGAATTCACCTCTTGAGCCCGTAGTTATTGCTACTGCTCAGCACAGAGAGATGCTTGACCAGGTTCTATCTCTCTTCGGGATAGAACCGGATTTCGATCTGAACATCATGCGCCAGAGACAGTCTCTGGCGAGCCTCACTTCCAGGCTAATCGACAAGCTTGATGAGATCTACTCGGAGAATGATTTTCATGCGACTCTCGTTCAGGGCGACACGACATCGACATTCGCAGGGGCGCTGGTTTCTTTCTACCACAAAATCCCTGTCGGTAACGTTGAGGCCGGGCTTAGAACCGAAGACGTTTATGATCCCTTCCCGGAAGAAATCAACCGAAGGCTGAATGGAGTGATTTCAACCTATCACTACCCTCCGACGGAAACGGCAAAGAGGAATTTGATGAATGAGGGCGTTCGGGAGGACCGCTTGCTTGTGACAGGCAACACCGTGATCGATGCATTGCTGTGGGTCACCGATAACAAGTCCAAACTGACTTCCAGCTACAGGGAGGCCATAGGTGTAGAGGGAGATGAGTACATTCTCATAACGATGCACAGAAGGGAGAATTGGGGCGAGCCGATGCGACAGGTTATGAAAGCCATCAAGGACATCCTTGCCGAATTCCCAAATTTGAAAGTCGTCTTCCCGGTTCATCTCAACCCCGCCGTGAGGGAGATCGTCTTTCCTGAGCTGGAGAAACACAGACGGATCGTTTTGACCGACCCGCTCGACTATCTACCATTCGTATCGCTTATGGAGAAATCAAGGCTGATACTAACCGATTCTGGCGGAATACAGGAAGAGGCCCCCGCACTTGGAAAGCCTACTCTTGTTCTCAGGCGCACGACTGAAAGGCCCGAAGCAATTCAGGCAGGAACTGCAAAACTTGTAGGAACCGACAGAGAAGCAGTATTCGGCGAGACGGTCAGACTTCTGAGCGACTCGGAGGAATACTCCAGGATGGCGAGAGCGACAAATCCCTTCGGGGACGGCAAAGCCTCAGAGAGAATCGTCAAGCATCTCTGTGATAATCTCTAGATCCGATTGTCTAAGGCAAGTCTACGCTTTCTCTCATCTTTAGCTCCCAGAAGTATTCGTATAATTCAGAAAGCGAGGAGAACGCGATCTTCAGATGCTCCACAAGCGCCGTAGAAAGCAGGACTTCATCGGCCTCGCGATTGGCGGCTATGTAGAAATCTCTATACTGGAACCATTCGAGCAACTCTGCCGGAACACCGTCTTTCTTTCTTCTCTTATACTTCTCTCCGAACACGGAAAAATCACTTTCTCTCAGAACCCTGGTTTTGTCAATGAATCTGTCAGGATTCTTCCGGATCTCTTCGTGAAGCTTGGCCATTGTCTCGCGCGAAGGCAGGTAGAAACCCATTCCGTATCTGTACCGGTCGGGAAAGAGTTCAAAGAAGAAGCCCGGAGAGTCCTTCCAGTCCGGAACGGGAACCCTGAAGGTAAACCACATATTGGTTCTGTATGGAGGCTTTCCCTTGTTCCGCCTCGCATCCCTGCTGATTCTGCTTATAGTTTTTCCAACTTGAGGGCTGATCTCGATGAATGGATCGAGATCCTCCATAAAAGGACCGATGCTCTTTACGAGGCTCCTGAATGGTTCAAGTAAGACCCGGCGATACCGATCCCTGTTCTTCTCCATCCATGAGCGGTTGTTATTCATTCCAAGATCGATCAAGAATGAAAGCGTCTCTGCGGAAAATCCAGAAAACCTTTCTTCAGTCATTCTTCCTCCAGGATTCTGAAAGGTACGTAACTGCCGTTCTCACAGTAAAACACCTCTCTCACTCCAATTTCCTTTAACAACGAAACGGCTTTAGCGCTGTACTTCCCAACCTGTAGCGCTCTATGCGAGTCAGATCCTATTGTCAGGAGATTGCCGCCCAGTTCGAGATACCTCTCGATTACCCATGACTGGGGCGATGGATCTCCAATTCCATACATCCAGCCCGAAGTGTTCACTTCGAGCCCAACATGATTAGAAACCAACTTCATAAGAAGTCGATCCATCAGCGGTCCGGGTTTCGGCGCTCTTCCAAATGGTATGTGTCTCCTCAAAAAATCCAGGTGTCCAAAGAAGCCCGGCCTATCGATAAGATCGACCGCGAGAATCGCCTCTTGAAGGTAGATTTCCCAGGGATCTTCGAGACTCTTTAGATCCGGCCTGCCAGGGACTGTGTGAACAGAGTAGAGGTAGTAATCCATTTCCTCTCCGGGCCAGAGAATCCCTTCAGACTGCAGCCCGAGTTCCAGACCGGCAAGCACTTTAATGGGAAGTTCTCCATCGAAACTTCTTATTTCCTTCAGATAGCCGCTGACCTGTTCCGGCTGGAGACAGACTTCCTGACAGACATAAGGATCGAAATGATCCGAAAGACCTACGACCTGAAGCCCGATATCTACTGCTGACTGTATAACCTCCTCCACAGTATTCCTTCCATCTGAAAAAGTTGTGTGATTGTGTATATCAATCATTTGAAATCTCTGCTATTTATACTTGCATATCAATCTGATAGCAATTCTACAGCTGCTCGTTTTTCTCTATCAGTTATATGCAAATATATACTTGTAGTAGCTAAATTTGAATGACCCAATAATTCTTGTACAGTTTTTATACTTGCTCCTTTTTGTAAAAGTTGTGTCGCAAAGCTATGTCTGAATAAATGTGGATGTATTCTCTTATCTGGATATACTAATTTTACTTGTGTATTTAATACTTTGGGAATTACGTTTCTTGCCATTGGCTCTCCGCGAGTTCCCACAAAGACGTGATCTTCATACTCATCAACGGGAAAGTCCTTCCTTATTGAGAGATAATCCTTCAGGATGGTAAGAACCTGGTCGTTCATGGGGACCTCTCTGTCTCTGTTCCCCTTTCCACTCATAACCCTGACTGCGGGAGAGCTCCCCAGACGCAGATCGCCGAGTCTGAGCTTGCACACTTCACTGACCCTCAATCCGCAGAAATACATTGTTGCCACAACGGCCCTGTTCCTCTTACCGAGATTCGTTTCCTTGAAGGAGGAGAGAATTTTCATGACCTCATCGTGACTTATATAGTCTGGAATCCTGCGCCGCGTCTTGGGATTCTTTATAAGTTCGGTTGGGACCTTGCCCACCATTCCGCTGATGTATAGAAATGTGTAAAAAGATCTTATTGTCGAAAGATTTCTCGCTACAGTTGTTGCCGAAGGTCTCTTTTTGGAATACTTTCCCTGCGAATACTCTTTCACGAAGAGTTCGATATCCCTTCTCTTCACTGTAGTATAGTCGATGTCGTGACTGCTAAGGAAGCGTTCGAAATGACGGAGATCGGAAAGATATGCACCAATAGTGTTGGAAGACATATTCCTGACAAACTCCATGTTCTCCTTGAACCTCTCAACCGATTCGTTGAACTTCATAATCAACCCCCAGATTATTGTAAATATGAGCCATAATAGTCATTATGACTCATATCTCATATTATAGCACAGACTGCTTTTGAAAACGAATTCTGTAAACCGCATTAACTCAGGGTTACGGAACTAGACCTCGTAAATTGCCCTGTATTGCATTTTTTCTACATGAAATATCTAATTATATTCTCACGGCAAGAAACGAGCGCTATGAGCCGTTTATCGATCTACTGTCTGTTTGGAGCTTTCAAAGCGCGTTTTAATCTCCGAGATCATGGGTCTGTACTTTTCTGCAAGTCTGTACCTCTTTCCCTCTCTCAGTACAAG
The DNA here is from genome assembly GCF_002435945.1 of Mesotoga sp. UBA6090. Classification (NCBI taxonomy): domain Bacteria; kingdom Thermotogati; phylum Thermotogota; class Thermotogae; order Kosmotogales; family Kosmotogaceae; genus Mesotoga; species Mesotoga sp. UBA6090. Next base: position 86,202 of record NZ_DIXC01000052.1, on the reverse strand, counting down.
CTCTTCTTTGATGCCGGAGTAGTGTTTTGAAAGAGCACCCATAATTGCCCCAAGCGCCATCGGTCCTTTCACGAGTTCGCTTTCATTTTCCTTAAGGAATTCGTTTATGTTCTCAACTAGATCTTCTCCTGCCATGGGAGAATCGAGCAAGGAAAAAAGCATTCCTATAGTGGGAAGCTTCAGCCGCTCCATAATGAACTCCTGGAGTTCCTCTTTAGTCCATTCCTTTTGAAGAGACATCTGAGGTTTACGAGCAAGTTCCTTTTTGAAAGCAAGAAACATGAGTTCCATGAAAGAAGATATCCTCTTGTCGTAATCATCGTCTGTAACGAGGATCGAGGCTATCGAACTCACGGGAAGCTCTATCTGTTCAATCATTGAGAATAGCATTCCAAGGCGTTCAACGGTGACAAATGGCCTCCCGAGATCAATGGCTTCAGGCAGAATCAGCAGGGCGTTTCTTGCGACACCCTTGGCCTCCTCGAAACTTGTGCAGATAATCGCCGCGACCCTAATCTGAACGTCTTCACCAACCTTCCAGATTCCTGTGATCTTTTCTCTTCCTGAGTACTTGACATAATCAACCGAGAAGCCTGAAATCTCTGCAAGTCTGTTCACTAGATCCGCAAAGGCTCTCGCAAGACTCTCAGAATCGCCTTCAAAAGTGGGATATGCGTCGAGAAGCCCTTCGATATCGTTAATTATCGACTCCGGGGACTTGTATTTTGAGAGGTACTCCTTTATAAACCTGTTTCTACTCGACTGTTCGCCGCAGTCATCACTGAGCTTTCCCAGTATTCTAACAACATCTACGGATGCAATCTGTGCTGGCATGAAATCACCTCTGCAAATATACTATCACATAAGCAGACTCTTTCACAAGTAATCTAGTGTACTACGTGTACTTTGTATAGCATCGCATACTGGTTTACGAATAGTATAGTTGTTTGTAACTGACATAATAGATTGTATATACACTGTATTGCTATATACTATTATAGGATGTGTCCTGATATTCATGGCACTTGTACATTGTATATATTGGCTAGACTTTGTAAATCATTGTATGAAAAGGTCGGACTCGCTCCCGGTCTCGATACAACGAGAGCTGCAAGCAGATTTCCGATTTGCAGGCAGTTGCAGACTTTTCTATCAGCGAGATACCCGTGCAAGAAGCCTGCGTTGAAGGCGTCTCCCGCTCCCGTCGTATCGACTACCTTCACTTCAAAAGCATCGACGGTTGGCCCGTTTTCAATTCTGGCTCCTTCTGCACCCAGCGTTACAACAATCAATGGTTTTACAGTCATTAACCTCTCGAGATGGCGCCATTCGCTCTCATTCACAAAGAGGATTTCGCTCCGCGCAGCGATTTCGGCTACTTGGGGGCCTCGCTCGAAAGTCACGATTCCTCCGGGGTTGTAAGAGAATCTTGGACTTCGAAGATTCTTGAATAGTCTTTCAATCTGATCGGGCCTTATTCCTCCAAAGTGGTAAAAGTCGGATGATTTATTAATCGAATAGTCTGCTTCGTTCACACCTCTGTATGTGAAGAGATGCCTCTGCCCATCGGCAGACACGGCAGAAAAGCAGAAGCCCGTCTTTCCTTCCAGCCTGGAAAGATGCTCCGTGTTCACCCCTTCTCTCTTCAGAGCTTCAATTGCCATCTCTCCAAATTGATCTGTCCCAACCGCCCCCTGCAAGTAGACGTTCTTTCTCAGTCTGTTAAGCATAATCGCCGTGTTTGCCGCACTTCCGCCGATCGAAAACATCATCTCTCTGATTCTATTCTCTTCACTGTTGACGCTTTCTCTTATGAAGGCGCTGAGATCAATATTCACATTGCCTACCACAGAAATGTTCATCTCTTTTACCTCATCCTTTCGCTCATTTTGGCTTTGCTTCCCTTCAAGATTATAATTGTGAAGAGCGGACAAAAAACAAACTCGGGAGGGTTCGAATATGCTTTCATTTCCAGACGGTTTTATTTGGGGTGTTGCAACGGCCGGTCATCAGATAGAAGGTAACAATGTCTTCTCCGACTGGTACACCTGGGAACACCAGGGGAAGGTCAAGAACGGCGATACTTCCGATATCGCCTGTGGCAGCTGGGAGAATCTAGATCGAGACATTGAGGCCGTTAAGTCTCTCGGCGTAAAGGCATACAGATTCTCAGTTGAATGGGCAAGAATTGAGCCGAAGGCCAACAGATTCGAAGAGAGCGCCCTCGAAAGGTACAAGGACTTCTGCAAAGCTCTCATAGAAAATGGAATACAGCCGATCTTGACTCTCAATCACTTTGTGCTTCCTCAATGGTTTTCGGATATGGGAGGCTGGGAGAACCGGGAGAACCTTCGATATTTCAGGCGTTTCGTCTCAAAGATAGTCCAATATATGGGGCAGTTTATTCACTACTGGGTGAGCGTGAACGAACCGAACGTTTATGCGGTTATGTCTTACCTCATGGGAGAATGGCCTCCCGAAATCAAAGACATGGGTAGGGCGATGAAGGTTCTTTCCAACCTGCTGTTCGCTCATAGCGAGGCTTATGATGTGATAAAGGAATTTTATCCTACGTCAATGGTCGGCGTGGCAATAAACATGATGCCTTTCTTCCCCCTGAGAAAGCTTCATCCCGAAGATAGATTAGTTTCGAACTACCTGGACAGGGTCTACAACTACAGTTACCTGGATAGCCTGCTTAAGGGAAAACTGGTCAAGCCCTTAGGAAAGGGAGAGGCAGCTCCGGAAATTTCATCGAAGCTTGATTTTATCGGAATCAACTACTATACTCGGATTTTTGTCAAGTATTCGAAACCCCTTCCTGAAATCGCTGTGGGAGATGAATTCGAAAAAACGGAGATGGGATACGAGTTCTTCCCGCAGGGGATTAAAGACGTTATCCTGAAAGCGTATAAGCGTTATCAGTTGCCGATAATAATAACGGAAAACGGAATCGCCGACGCTTCAGACACCAGGAGGTGGGAGTACATAGAAAAAGCACTTACAGGGGTAAGAAATGCAATGGAGAAGGGAGCGCGTGTTTTCGGGTACATGTACTGGTCCTTGATGGATAATTTCGAATGGAAGGAAGGCTACTCAATGAAATTCGGCCTTTACGAGACCGTTCAGGAGACACTGGAATTGAAACCGCGAGAAAGCGCCGGGAAGTTTAGAGAATTTATAAGCAAGAGCCTCACTTAGGACTTCGATACACTCTGACAGGGCCATCGACAGGTATGAGCTTCTGAATTAGCCCTCTGACATTGGCTGATCGATCAGCAATATCCTTCACGGAAGTTCGGCTTAACTTCTGTAAGAGTTGAAGTGCAAATATCGATTAAGTAAGGTGCAAAGGGCGCTGCAGCTGCCTCGGATTGCAGGGGCATGGGAGTAATTCGGAATTTTCGATTTCCGCGTCTGGGACGGAGAATCGACCTTTCCGTGAGTGTCTGGATTTCCTATACAAAAGATCCCCTCGAACTGGAGTCTGGCTGCCCTCATCAATAAAACGCCCTGCACGGCCCGAAAAACTGAAGAAGGACCAATACCATGAATAGCATTGGTCCTTCAAACAACAGCAGAATACTTTCATTGCAAAAGAGTCTTGAGCAGCTCCTCTATACCTTGACGATTCTCTGCGGATACGGAAAAAACGGGTGGTCTCCCCCATGCAGCGACTTCTTCGCTTATTGATTTCTTTGATTGCTGTTGACGGCTTTTTGAAAGCTTGTCTGCCTTTGTCAGAACCAGAACATATGGAATGGCGTAGTACGTAACCCAGTCAAGCATCTGTTTGTCGGCCGGCTGCAGCGGATGTCTTATGTCAACAAGCAGAACCACCAGAGAGATCCCTTCCCTCGATTCGAAATAGTCTGTTATCAGCCTCTGCCACTTTTCTCTTTCTGACATGGCGGCTTTCGCGTACCCATAGCCGGGCAGGTCAACGAAGTAGATTTCTCCGTTAACCCCATAGAAATTGATGGATCTTGTCTTGCCCGGAGTTGAGCTTGTCTTTGCAAGCCTCCTTCCAAACAGCGAATTCAGCAGAGAAGACTTCCCGACATTCGACCTCCCCGCGAATGCGATTTCCCTTTTCATAGGCGGTGGATATTCGCCTTTCGCGAAGACAGTCTTTATTAGTTCAGCACTCTTTACCGTCACCGGGAATCAGAGCCTCCTCAAGTACTTCGTTTATATCCTCGACAAAGACGAATTCCAGTTTCGACTTTATCTCTTCGGAAACTTTATCGAGATCTCTCTTGTTTGCAAGAGGAATCAAAACCTTCTTCATTCTGGCACGGTAAGCTGCCATTAGCTTTTCTTTCAAACCGCCAATGGGCAGTACCTTCCCTCTTAGAGTTATCTCTCCAGTCATTGCAATGTCGTTTCTCACTTTTCTTCCGGTGACGGCCGAGACAATCGCCGTCGTGAGAGTAATCCCGGCGCTGGGTCCATCCTTGGGAACGGCTCCTTCGGGAACGTGGATATGGAAGTCCTTCTTCTCGAAGACCTCGGTAAACTTCTCATCTCCACAAAGCTTTCTGGCGAGCGACGCCGCGATCTGTGCCGATTCCTTCATAACATCTCCCAGCTGACCTGTTATGATAGTCTTTCCTTTCCCGGAAACGGGTAGGACTTCGATGTACATGATTTCTCCCCCAACCGATGTCCAGGCCAGTCCAGTCGCCACACCGACCTCTGGATGCTTCCTGAAATCACTCTCTTTGAATAGAGGTGCTCCAAGAAACTCTCCCAGTTCATTGACACCGACCGAGATTGAATCGCCGCCCTCGGCTATTTTCAGAGTGGCCTTTCTGATGATCTTCGCCAGATTTCTATCGAGTTCCCTAACTCCTGCTTCTCTTGTGTAGTCTCTAATTACGTCCCTGATGGCGGCCGGTGTTATTTTCAGCTTGCTATCCTTCATGTTGTATTCATCAAGAAGCTTCGGCAGTATATGATCCTTGGCTATGTGATACTTTTCAGACTCCGTATAACCTGGAATCTCGATAATCTCCATCCTGTCCTTCAAAGCGGCTGGAATCGAATAGAGAACGTTTGCCGTAGTAATGAACAGGACTCTGGAGAGGTCAAAAGGCACTTCCAGAAAATGGTCGGTAAAACTGTTGTTCTGCTCGGGATCAAGAACCTCGAGAAGAGCAGAACCAGGATCTCCTTGAAAACTAATCCCCATCTTGTCGACTTCGTCCAGCACGATTACCGGATTCCTGGTCTTCAGCTTTCTGATCATCTGCATTATTCTGCCCGGAAGCGCTCCGACATAAGTACGTCTGTGGCCCCTTATTTCGGCCTCGTCTCTCATGCCTCCTAAAGAGATTCTGCCGAACTTCCTTCCCATAGCTTCGGAAACAGACCGACCAAGTGAAGTCTTCCCAACACCCGGAGGCCCGACGAGGCAGAGAATCGGAGCGCGAAGGTTCTTCGAAAACCTCCTGGCCGCCAGGAATTCAAGGATCCTCTCCTTCACATCGTCCAGTCCATAGTGATTGTTATCGAGAGTCTTCCTGACGTCCTTAATTACTATCTCATCATCCGTCTCTTCCTGCCAGGGGAGGTTCAACAGCCAATCGAGATAAGTCCTCACGACCGTCGCTTCCGGAGAATATGGAGACATCTTCTCCAGTCTAGAGATCTCCTGCTCTGCCTTTTCCTTTACCTCCTGCGGAAGCTCGCGGGACTCCGCCATCTCTTTAAGCTCTTTGATTTCCTCATCTTCTTCGCCCTCGAGCTCCTCCTGGATCGCTCTCATCTTTTCTCTCAGGTAGTACTCCTTCTGCCCCTGCTCAATCTTCTCTTTAACCCTCTTGTCGAGTTCTTCCTCTAGAGAGAGAATCTCTATCTCTCTTGTAAGTAGCTCCATAAGGGTATTGAGACGATCCTTCGTTTCTATTTCCTCGAGAAGACGTTGCTTCTCTTCTAAAGAAAAGGGCACCATTGAAGAAATGAAATCTGCAAACTTATCTGCATCGGAAGTGTCTTCCAGCGCCATTATCGCTTCGTCGGGGAAACGTCTGCTCATCGATACATACCTCAGCGTAAGTTCCTTCACCCTTCTAACCAGCGCCTGAAGCATCTTGCTCTTTCTGCCCTTGGACTTTAACTTTTCTGCAACGACAATAAACGTGCTTTCTCCTTCCTCCACTGAAGCGAGCCTGGCTCTTGTCAACCCTTCAACAAGAATCTTGTAGTTCCCATCGGGCATCTTCATCAGCTGCACTATTCTCGCTATCGTCCCTATCTCGAATAGATCCTCGATCCCGGGATCCTCTTTAGTAATGTCCCTCTGAGAAACGAGAAATACCATCTGATTGAATTTGCCAATTGACTCCTCCAGCGCCGCCAGCGACTTCTCGCGTCCAACATACAACGGCATCACTGCAGAAGGATATACTAACATGTTTGTTCTCGTCGGTATAACCGGCAGTTTATCGGGTATCTCTATCTTCCGTTCGCTTCCTACAGCAGCTTTTTCCAGCAACTCAAACTTCTGAGCCATCTATTCACCTTCCTTCATTCTTATCCTGGTATAATCTAGTAGCCAGACGGTCCAGAATGCTCTTCATTCTGCAGCCGAATGGCTTCAATTTCACTGTTCGTTTCATCTCGTCGAAATGCTCCAGTTCAACTATGAGATAAGGCTCGCAGACATACTTAAGGTAAAGCTCCGGCCATTCTACCGCTAGAACCGCACTGCAATTCATGAGATCGTAGAGAGCTAGATCCAAAACCTCTTCTTCACCGGTGATCCTGTATAGATCAACGTGTATAAGAGCGGGATGCACTCTAGCCGTTTCGACATCGTCGCTTCTGCCAGTCGAGGATCGGCCGGGATAGAAGTTGACAATGTTGAAAGTCGGACTTCTCACATAATCCTGATCGATGCCCAACCCACTGGCCAGCGCCTTTACAAACGTGGTTTTCCCACTGCCCAGATCACCGAATAGAAGGACCGTCTCTCCTCCTTCAAGCGCCTCTCCAAGCTCTTGTGCAAGAGCCTCGAGATCCTTCAGCTCTAGTTTGCCCAGTTCATAGATCTCTTCAACGCCTCTTTCCACCTCTTGAACTCTTCCTCCATTCTATCTCCCGACGGTTCAAAGACAACTTCGCTTATTCGCTTGTTCTTCAAGCTCTCCTGATCCCAGAGGTCAGCGCATATTCCTGCAAGCATTGCAGCACCAAGCGCCGTCGTTTCCTTTATCAGAGATCTGTCAACCGGAATATTCAGGATATTTGCCTGCATCTCCATCAGGAAGTTATTTCGCGTAACTCCTCCGTCAACAAGTAGCTTGTTGAGCCTGATTCCCGTTTCTTCTTCCATCAGTTCAAGAATCTCTCTTGTTCTGAAAGCGATGTATTCGAGAACGGCTCTTACAATATGTGCTTTACTCGTTCCCCTTGTCAAACCGATCATCATACCTCTCGCTGAGGAGTTCCAGTATGGAGCTCCCAGCCCTGTCAGGGCGCCGGAGAAAAAGACTCCTCCATTGTCATTGACTTCTCTGGCAAGCGATTCCGTATCGGAAGGGCTGTTTATGATTCCCAGTCCATCTTTCAACCAGCCAATCAAAGCTCCGGTGGCGAATATCGAACCTTCCACGGCGTAGACGGTCTCTTCCGTTGACTTCCAGCCTATTGTTGTAAGCAAGCCATGATCGGAAATCTTTGGTTCGCTTCCAATGTTCATCAAAACAAATGAGCCCGTCCCATATGTGCATTTCGCGTCACCGGTCTGAAAGGCCGTCTGACCGAACAGCGAAGCCTGTTGATCTCCGGCTATTCCTCCAATCTTAGGGCCGTAGATCGAAGGACCGAGAAGCTTACACGATTCCACAACTTCGGGGAGAAACTCTTTCTCCACTCCAAAGAGATTGAGGAGATCGCGATCCCATTCAAGCTTCTCGATGTTGAACAACATCGTTCTCGAAGCGTTCGAGAAATCACACACATGGAGGTTCTCTCTCGTCAGATTCCAGATTAACCAGGAGTCAATCGTTCCGAATCTCAATCTCCCTTTTCTAGCCGCCTCTCGAACTACCGGTACATTCTCCAGCAACCATTCCATCTTCGTCGCGGAGAAATAGGGATCCGGCTTGAGGCCGGTCTTTCGCCTTATCAATTCTCCATGAGATTCTTCGATCTCTCTGCATCTGTCGGCAGTTCTTCTGTCCTGCCATACTATTGCGTTGTAAAGCGGCTGATCAGTCACCGCATCCCAGGCAACGACGGTTTCTCTTTGATTTGTGATGCCGATTGCCGCAATTTCCCTGAATGAGATCCTGGCGTCCGAGACGACTTTCTCAATTGCACCCATTGTACTTAAGATGATGTCTCTAGGATCGTGCTCAACCCACCCGGGTTTGGGATAGATCTGCGCAAACTCCTCCTGAGCAACGGCAACTTGATACAATTCTTCATCAAAAAGAACGGCTTTGCTGCTGCTCGTTCCCTGATCAATAGCGAGAATATAGCTCATCTAACCCCTCCTATCTATGAATACGTCTTCTAAAGACGATAGCATCTTCCGGGCAAAGTTCATGACACACGTAGCAAGTTATGCACTTGCCATAATCGATATTGAACCTGCTTATGTCGATTGCTCCAGCCGGACAGGCCCTCTCGCATACACGGCAGCTCACACACTTCTTCCTATCTATTTTCGGAAACTTTGTTACTAATCTCCTCAGTAGGGCTGCACCGTAAACCCCGATTAGATTCGTCTCGGGGAGAGAGAGATTTTTCGGCTCGACTTCATCTCCAACTACCTCGTAATCGCCTACTAGTCCTCTTTCTCTTGCCAAACGAAGAATCGGAACCTTTGAATGTATTACTCCAAAGAGTTCTGCGACAGCATCGTCAAGTGCGAAAACATCTCTTGAAATGCCAATTATTCCTGGCCTTATGATCCGGCCGTTCGACGGACCGTTGCCATCCATTCCTTCTACGCCGTCGATTATCGTCAGGGACGGCCTCAGATAACCGGCCAGATCAAGAAGCATAGCCGAGAACTCCTTCATGTTTCTCACTCTGAAATGCCAACCCTGCTTCTTAACCCCGGGAACACAGCCAAAAAGATTCTTGACTCCAAATGTGACCTGAGTGAGTGAATGTGTCTTGAGCTTCGGAAGATTCACGAGAAGATCTGTTTCAAGAACCGGTCTGGCAATTTCAAAGCTCCTGTACGTACCCTGCTCCAGGACTACAGGAACGGGATCATCAAAATCTACGAGCGGAACCCCGAGATCTTCACAGACTTCGGTAATTCCTGCGGCATAAGCTGCAACCTCAGTGCGAACGCTCGCGGGAGAATCTCCGATGCTGACTATCGCTCCCTTCCTGAGAAAGACCTCTGCCACAGCCCGAACAAAGGCTGGATTAGTGGTGACACAACTATCCGGTAACCTTGCCGATAGAAGATTCACTTTCAGAAGAACTTTCTTTCCCTGCAGAGTTTCGTTGAACTCGATCAGGTCTAGCCCTTCGCTAATCTTCTCCCTGCACCTTGCGTATTCTGGGCTGCTTAGGACCGCCACTCTTTTCATTAGATTCTCGTTTCCCATAAATAATCCTCTTCTTTTTCCTTCTATCGTCGACTATGCAGGATACCCCTTCGGGCAGCTTCAATTCGGAAGAAGCAAGAGTCTCTACAATGACCTCTTCAGGAATTGAGGTGACAGCCCAGAGATCTGTGAGATACAGTCTCTCTCCAGATCTGATCGGAGCTTTTTGAACTGCTGATTCGATAGCCTTTCTATAGCGTTCCTTTATTTCCTCTTCTGATTGATTTACCTTGTCATCCATTGTGGTTCACCTCATAAAAATTATACTCTATGTAATGCCTTTAGACTGGAAAAGCGGCTTAACAGATTTGCCCAATTCTTCACAAACACGATCTCTGACTCTTTCCGAAGAAACTTCTTTCATTGTACAATCAGATGGGAGGGGAGTCTTTTGGAATTTGTCGTTCTAGACACGGAGACAACAGGAATGAGTCCACAACGAGGGGCGAGACTGATCGAGGTTGCGGGAGTGCGTGTGCGCGACTGGAAAGTCTGTAGGAACGATTGCTATGATTCACTTATAGACCCCGCGTGTATAATTCCAATCACTATAACAGCCCTGACGGGAATTAGCAACTTGACCGTTAAGGGAAAGCCGCCGGTAAAAGATGTCCTCAAAGACTTTTTTTCCTTTTTTGGAGACGCCACTCTCGTGATTCACAATGCCCCTTTCGATCTCTCCTTTCTCGACTATTACGGCCAACAGTCCGGATTGGGCAGGCTCCAGAACTCATACATTGATACCGTAGAGATGTCGAAAGCAGTCTTCAGATATGGGAGAAACAATCTAGACATACTGCTTGCAAGATTGGGGATAGTCCCGGAATCTCGTCATAGAGCTCTTGGAGACGCATTGGCAACGGCCGAGGCATTCGTAGCAATGTTAACTAGAATCGGTACAAATAATGTACCTAGATTTATAAGGAGACCTCAAAGGTAAACTTTTTGATCTTCTTTTAAACGCTCCGTTTTTCGCCTCCTCTCGTAAGTACTTCCGGGAAGGATTTGGAGGCCGCTTTAACCTCTTCTGTTCTGTTGGAAGGAGTCTTTCTGTTCGGGCTATGATACAGCAGTTTTCTTTGGAATTATCAATATATTGTGCTAAAATCATCATTGTCCACTATTTATTGAGCCTATTCATGGGGGTATTGATATGTTGAATGTTAGGAAAAGAAACGGGTCAATAGTCGAATTCGAACTGGAGAAGATAATCAACGCCATGAAGAAAGCATTTGAGGCAACCGAAACCCACTATAACGAAGACATCCTTGAGAGGGTTGCACTGAGGGTCGTAGCAGATTTTCAGCCAAAAACCACAGACAATCTCGTAGACATAGAGGATATCCAGGACTCGGTAGAAAGAACGCTTGAAAACCTTGCCTTTGCCGATGCTGCCAAGGCATATATACTTTATAGAAGACACAGGGAGAAACTCAGAGAGCTTGATTCTTCCATGCTCGACTTCTCAAAGACCGTTAACAGCTATCTTGATATGCTGGACTGGCGGGTACATGAGAACTCTACTGTCACATACTCAATCGGGGGACTAATTCTGCACAACAGCGGTACGGTAACCGCCAATTACTGGCTTAGGGAGGTCTACGATCCACAGATAGGCAACGCCCACCGCGAAGGCGACCTCCATATTCATGATCTCTCAATGCTTTCGGGATACTGTGCCGGATGGAGCCTCAAACAGCTTATTGAAGAAGGTCTCGGAGGCGTGACGGGAAAGGTGTCGTCATCACCGGCAAAACACCTTTCTACCCTTGTGAATCAGATGGTGAACTTCCTTGGAATACTTCAGAATGAATGGGCCGGCGCTCAGGCATTCTCTTCATTCGATACATATCTCGCACCCTTTGTGAAGATCGACAACCTTTCGCTCAAAGAAGTCAAACAGAACATTCAGTCTTTTGTATTCGGAGTAAATACGCCTTCTAGATGGGGAACACAGGCCCCCTTCACGAATATTACCCTCGACTGGGTTGTCCCGGCCAAATTGAAGAATGAACCGGCAATAGTTGGAGGGGAAGCGATGGACTTCACTTACGGGGACTGTCAGGAAGAAATGAAGATGATTAATCGCGCCTTCCTTGAGATTCTTGACGAGGGAGATGCAAATGGTCGAGGCTTCCAGTATCCAATACCGACGTACAATATCACCAAGGATTTTGACTGGGAGAATGAGGATGCAGAGCTTCTCTTTGAGATAACCAGTAAATACGGAACTCCCTACTTCCAGAACTTTATAAACTCTGACCTTGATCCTGACGATGTGAGGAGCATGTGTTGCAGGCTGCAGCTGGACAAACGCGAATTGAAAAGGAGAGGCGGCGGGCTCTTCGGTTCGGATGAGTTCACGGGCTCCATAGGGGTCGTTACAATAAACCTTCCTAGAATCGCATACCTCAGCAAGAGTGAAGAAGAGTTTTTCGGAAGACTTTCGAAAATGATGGATCTGTCGAGCAGAAGCCTTGAAATAAAGAGATCGGTAGTGGAGAAATTGAACAGTGAAGGCCTCTATCCATACACAAAGAGATATCTGAAGAACTTCGATAACCATTTTTCTACGATTGGCTTGATAGGAATGAATGAAGCAAGTATGAATGCCCGCTGGATCAGAAAGACTATAGCCGAAGAAGAGGGCTATCAGTTTGCATTGAGAGTGCTGAACTTCATGAGAAGCAAGATGATCGGCTATCAGGAGGCAACCGACCATCTCTACAACCTTGAGGCGACACCGGCCGAATCAACGGCTTACAGGCTCGCCAAGATGGACAAAAAGAAATTTCCTCAAATACTTACTGCGGGAAAGGACAACCCGTATTACACAAACTCTTCCCATCTGCCAGTGGACTACACGAAGGATATTTTCAGCGCGCTAGACCTTCAGGAGGAGCTACAGCAGAAATATACAGGAGGCACAGTATTTCACGCCTTCCTTGGAGAGAGAATATCTGACTGGAAAACGACCAGGCAGCTTGTGAGAAAGATCGCCGAGAATTACAGAATTCCGTACTTCACGATTTCACCTACCTATTCAGTCTGTCAAAACCACGGATATATAACAGGTGAACAGTTCACATGTCCCGAATGCGGAAAGCCGACCGAAGTGTATTCAAGGATTACAGGCTACTACAGACCAGTACAGAACTGGAACATCGGAAAACAGGAAGAATTCAAGACGAGAGAGACTTACAGAATTGGGAGAGAGAAAGTAGATGAATTTCGCAGGAATGGAGAGGGTCAGCCTAGTGGACTATCCGGGCAAAGTAGCCCTGACACTGTTTACCTCAAGCTGTAATTTTGACTGTGCTTATTGCCACAATCCTGAACTGAAGAAATTGGTAGAGGAGAAAGTTGGCGAATCTGAGATCTTCACATACCTGGACAAAAGAGCAGCTCTCATAGATACTGTTGTTATTACCGGGGGAGAGCCAACACTCAGGGCAGACGATCTGATCCCGTTTGTTCAAAGACTGAAAGCGCAATTTCCGGCTGTACTGGTTAAACTCGATACCAATGGCTGGAGTTCAGATATTCTTAGGAAGTTCCTGGACATTATCGACTATGTCGCAGTTGATCTCAAGTCTTTGAACTATGAGCCGTTCTCTACTGTGGATCTGAAGCAAATCCAGAAGAGTATTGAATTGGCAAAGGGTTTTTCCAGTCATGAGATAAGGATCACAATGTTTCCACCTTACGTTCCTGAAAAGGATTTCGAAGAGCTCGCGAGAATATGCATCGGAGCGTCGTTGGTTTCAGTTCAGCAGTATAGACCGGTAACCGGGTTCTGCGAATCGCCACCTTATCCCGGTCCAGTCTTAAGAGAATTCGCCGACTTGCTCTCCGGATATGCGCAGAACGTTTCCGTTAGAGAGTGAAAGGATTATGAGGTGACAAGAGAACCGGCCGTTCTTTTCCCGGCCGATTCTCTCGTTGTGCGCTGGTGAGAAAGAGCGATTGATTTTGTTGCAAAGTCCGTCAGGAAGTTACCTGAGTTCGAAGTAGAATTTGAAACCATTTCCCCCGAAGAACACCTGAGGCTCCACTCCAACTCCCAGTGGTGTTCTCCACTCGAAACCTATTCCTATCGAAAGACCGAGAGTGGCGTTGTCACCGGCGGCCGCCATCAAGTAGAGCTTGGGAATGAAAGTGCTCATATCATCGGAAGGAGCAACAGCGAAGCTCTCATTAAGAGGGACTCCTGCCTGAAGTATTTCCAGCGCATAGAATCTGGGATTAAATGCATAGGGGTTCCAGCCCTTTAGATCGGTACTTCCTCCCAGGTAGAAACGCCTGGTTACCGGCGCATCTCCGAAATAAGTCACGCCTGCTCTCGTCGCACTCTCGATATATATCCTTCCAATGATCCTGTACCAGTAATTTACCGATGCCTTCTGCTGAAGATAATTTATTCCGTCTCCAAATCCGTAGGAGAGAGTCGTTTTTCCAAATAAGTTTCCTCTTTTTTCCTGGTAGTTATCTTCGTCGCCAAAAGAAAAGGCTCCAGTAAGTATCGAAACCGAGTAGTTATTCGAAGGCGTGGCCTCAAATGACGCATTTTCGTATGTATAGGAAATTCCGGCAATATACTCTCCAAAGGGATAGGTCGCACCCAGATCTACAGAATTCAAAGAAAGCATAGTATCGGCTTGCCACGGAACCTCTTTAAACAGAGTCACTTCAACGAAGGGATTGATACCTGTTCCAAGGACGCTAAAGGTGCTAGCGCCAAATCTCAGCCCTCCCCAGAAGAACTCGGGTTGGGGCAGAAAGCCAAGCAACTTTTTCTCTGTGAACCTAAGAAACCGGATCCCTCCATAGACGTTCACCCCAGAACCCAGAAGGTTTCGATCTCCCGCTCCCAATGTCAGATACTCGCCAAAATACGGATAGAAGGAAGAACTCTCCTGAACAGAAATCACCAGTTTGTAATCGCCGCCGACATCTCCAAGCTGAAGATAGACATCTGTAAAGAGACCGCACTCTTCCAGATTTCTCTTGGCCCTGTAAACTCTCTCGATATCCAGTTCTTCACCGATCTTGAGCCCGGAAATATTGATCACCACTTGTGGAATTGTCTTTTCAACACCTGTTACTTCAATTTCCACGATTTTGTTAGCAAAAACCGTCAAAGAAAAGAATATGAATATTACCGACAGAAGTATTCGCTTCATCTCATCACCTCACTCGAGCAACTCGTTGACTTTCGCCACCGCAATATCGAAAGCCGGTTTTGGCTCTGCAACCCCTTTTCTTACCTGCTCAACAGCATTGTAAAGAATATTCCTGATCTCAATGATATTTGTGTGAACCGGCCTGGGTCTGGCAAATTCTATCGAGTCTATAGGAGCCTTTAACTGCGGAAAACGCTGCCAGATCAGCTGTATCTCGAGAGAACTCATTGCAGACTTCAGAACCGGCATGTATCCCGTTCCCTCGTACCAGAACAAAGTGTTCTTCTCTGAAACCATCCATTTGATGAACGTCCAGGCGGCCTGACGCTTCTCTTCTGAGAGTCCGGCCATAATGGCAAGAGAGCCTCCTCCAAGTGTCGTGGTTTTCTGCTTGCCTTCAGGAAGAGGGGCCACTCCCAGACTCCAGGGTATGTTCTCGAGAGCGTACCGGATTCCTCCACTTGTCATCGGACCCATCGAGATTCTCCCCATTGTGAAGGACTGTATACCTTCATCAATAGTTAAGTCTACCGGAGACAAACCATCGACAAACCATCGCCTCCACGTTTCCAGAGCCTCGATTCCCTCGGGAGAATTAATAATACACTCGGTCATTTGCTCATTGAAGATCTCTCCACCGTTCTGCCAAACAAGAGGCTCAAACTGATAGAACATGGTGTCTACACCCCATAAAAGGCCATACTGAGAAGGTCTGGAATCCAGAGATTTTCTTATTGTGAGTTTTCTGGCGTACTCCTCGAGTTCCTCCCAGTTTTGAGGTGGTCTGTCTGGATCAAGCCCCGCTGCCCTGAAATGGTCCTTGTTGTAAAACAGCATAAGAGCACTTATGTTGAAGGGAAGAGCGTAAGGTTTGCCGTCACGAATTATCGCCTGCCAGAAACTATCGACAAAGTCCTCCGCACTCAAAGAAGAGTCGCCGGCGATCAGATCAGTAAGATCCTGTAAGGAACCATCCTTGGAAAAGATCTGAATGTGCTCTATGTTGACCTGAGCAACATCCGGACCCTTTCCGGTGAGCAGAGCCGTCTTTAGCTTTGTAACAGTATCATCGTAGGATCCCTGAAATATAGCCCTTACCGTGATGTCTTTGTGAGCCTTGTTGAAATCGGCAACAAGCTTGTCGATGATCGGCTTCTGATAATCCGACATCGAATGCCAGAATGTGAGAGTTACAGACCCGAGGCCAGCAACTGCCAGGATTAACAGCAAAAGTACCGTCGTTATTCTTTTCATCTTTTCCTCCTTTTCTTTATCCTTTTAATCCCGTAAGGGTTATCCCCTTGACAAACTGTTTCTGGGCAACGAAATAAGCAATCATGATCGGTAGCGTGGCTACGACTGTCGCAGCCATAAACTCCCCCCACTGGATTCCACCCTCTGACTTGAACATCGCCAGACCTAGCTGGACGGTTCTCATTTCCGGTTCACTTATGACAAGCAAAGGCCAGAAGTAGTTATTCCACGACCACATAAAAGAGAAGACGGCAATGGTAGCTATGGCCGGCTTGGTCAAAGGAAGAAATACATTGAACAGAGTCCTGAGCGGGCCGCAACCATCGATCGTGGCGGCGTCCTCAAGATCTCTCGGAATTGTCAAGAAGAACTGCCTGAGAAAGAATATCGAAATTGCGGTGGCCGCGTGAGGCAAAATCAACCCTAAATAGGAGTTGTCCATATTGAGTCTCATTACTACGAGATACTGAGGAATCATCACAACTTGCTGGGGAATCATCATAGTTGCCAGAAAGACATAGAATATCACTTCTCTGCCCCTGAATCTCATCCTGGCAAATGCAAAGGCTGCCAGAGAAGCCGTCACAAGTTGCAAAACAGTAGTAGCCAGCGCCACAATTGTGCTATTCAAAAGGTATCTGGCGAATGGAACCTTCGTGAAGACACTGACATAATTTTTCAGAGTAAATCCCCTTGGGATTAGAGAAAAGGGGTCTCTGAGAATTTCTCTCAAATCCTTGAAGGATGTCATGAAAGACCAGAAAAAGGGAAAGATCATCACAACGGCACCGGCTATAAGTATCGCGTACTTGAAAACTCTCCCAATCCTTTTAGTCATAATGTACCGTCCTCTCGATAGTTTTCACCTGAAAGGCAGTAAGAGAGATCACGAATAGGAATAGAACAAAGGCCATAGCTGCTGCGTAACCAAACCTGTAATAAGAGAAGGCCTCTCGATAAAGCCGAAAGACAACGACCGAGGTTGTGTTAAGCGGCCCTCCATCGGGAGTCATGACCATTATTGGACCAAAGACTTGAAAGGAACTAATGCTGAACATTATCAACAGAAAGAAAGTGGTCGGCGAAAGAAGAGGTACAGTGATCTTTCTCAACATCTGGAACTTGTTTGCCCCGCTCAGCGCGGCAGCTTCATAGTAAGTCGGTGGGATATTCTGAAGGCCTGCAAGATAAACGACCATTGCGTATCCAATATTCTGCCAGATCCCCATTAGTATTATCACGAACAGCGCCACGCTAGGACCCTGCAATACCTTCGGAAGCTGAATTCCAGTCCAGTTGAACAGGATTTGAACAATCCCCTCAGGGTTCGTCAACCAGTTCACATACTCCCCTCCAAACGACCCGATTATGTGATTAACATACCCGAGTTCAGTGCTAAAGAGAAAGCTGAATCCCATACCGGCTGCAATAGGCGATGTAACAACCGGAAGGAAATAGATCATTCTGAAGAACCCGATTCCCTTCATAGTCGAATCGTTCAGAAGATTAGCGAAAAGAAAACCGATAAGGAGCGAAAAAGGAAGAACGCCAAGAATGTAGTAAGCGGTGTATAACATTGAGTCCCAGAATTCGCCAGATGACAAGATCTGAGCGTAATTCCTGAAACCAACGAAGGTCATGGTGGGTGATAGATCCCACTCAAACAGGCTGATGGCAAATGAGTATATCAATGGATATAGAAAAAAGAAACCGATTATCGCAGCTGCAGGTGCAATAAATATGTAAGGAATAGCTTTCTTCATCTGTAGACCCCTAGAATGACCTTGTTCAAATATTGAAACACCAGCCTTTCCTTGAACGCCTGCTAACTTCACAATCTTGAAGACCCAACTACCTAAGAGCCTAGTCGCACCGACATAGATACCACCCTGTCGTAGAGGAAAGTCTAACGCCTTTTACAACGGGAAAATTCTCTTTAAGCTCTTCGAAGGCTTTCGGAACGAAGTTTCTGTAATCACTTCTCTCGAAGAACTCGACAACATAGACTAAGGGATTTCTATTCGGAAAGAACTCGTGAATCAGAACCTCTTTCCTACAGATTCTACGACTCTCTTTATAGAACTTCTCTCTGCCGTCAATCTTATGACCGTGTACAACATACGATGCTACGAGAAGATCAAAACTATTGTCTTCAAAGGGGAGTTTCTCGAAAAAATCGCCTTGAACTACTGTGACTCCGCTTTCCTTAAGATTATGCCTCGCGATCGCTACCATTGAAGTCGCAGCATCCACAGCCGTTACTCTGTATCCCAGTTCGTCGAATGCTTTAGCAAGAGCACCAGTTCCACAACCGATATCGAGGACGCTTTCGATATCCTTGCCAATTAGAGACCGATGTTCTTTCAAAAGGCTTCGATAATTCTTCAGCTGCGACTTGAAAGCAACGTTATAAAACGGAGCTATTAGTGAAAACAGCAAGACATGTGCTTTGTTTCCCATCTATCCTCCTCACTTAGATACTATCAGAAATTCCGCAGAATTCGGTAAAGCCAGATTTCTCTTGACATTGTCAATTTCAATTAGTATAATATATATGATTAGTGCATATATAGGAGGTGATTATATGCCATTTGGATCTGGTCCTATGAGGTTTAGAGACGGTTCCTGTAGATACTTCGGATATGGCCCTGGATACGGAAGAGGAATGGGATATGGTAGAGGATTTGCACCCGGAAGAGGTTTCGATTATTACGGGCCATATGCCTATGATCAGGAGATTTCCCCCGAAATGGAAAGTCAGGAACTAAAGGAGTATCAAGCGATGCTTAAGAGAGAGCTCGAGATGATCGGCGAAGAGCTCAAGGAAGTAGAGAAGAGACTGGAAACGCTTGAAAACACAAGCAGTAATGAAGAAGAGGAGTGAGAATATGCCGTGGAGAGATGGAACTGGACCCGAGGGTTATGGACCAATGACTGGCTGGGGCATGGGAAACTGTGCTCCCGATGATCAAGTATCGAGGCAAACGCCGGTAAGGAACTACTCCTACCGCCTCTATCCGAGGAGAAGACTGTTTTTCGGAAGAAGGATGGGATTTGGGGGAGGATTTGGAGCCGGAAGAGGCATGGGTTATCGCTTCAGGAGATGGTGGTAGGCCTTGGTTATTGCCGTACTAAGTGGCAAGGGTGGCACAGGAAAGACCACCCTTGCCACAAACCTCGCTAGCGCCATATCTGAGGATTTTGATGTTCAACTTCTGGACGCAGATGCTGAAGAACCCGATGTACATCTGTTTTTTGATCCAAAGATTGAGCATGAAGAGGAAATTGAGCTGATGCTTCCCGTGATAGATAAGGAGAAGTGCACTCGTTGCCGCAAATGCGCCGAAGCCTGCCAGTTTGGGGCGCTTTCCGTTTTTGATACGGGTGTCATGGTCTTCGAATCCTTGTGTCATGGCTGCGGTTTGTGCACTTTTGTCTGTCCCGAGAAGGCAATTAGCGAGAGGCCGAAAGTCATTGGAAAAGTTAAAACAGGCAGAATAGACGACAAGACTGCTTTTGGAATGGGAATACTGGAAATTGGAGAACCGTCCCCTGTAAGGGTTATCAGAAAACTCAAAGAGAATATCGATCGAGATAAGGTCGTCATTATCGATTCTCCCCCGGGAACGTCGTGTTCTGTGGTAGAGACACTAAGAAAAGTGGATTTCGCGATACTGGTAACCGAACCCACTCCATTTGGTCTTCATGATTTGAAACTTGCAGTTCAAATTGTAAGAGAGATGGGGATTCCTTTCGGTATCGTAATCAACAGAGATACAGGTTCCTACACAATGATAGATGAATATGCCGGCGAAGAAAACCTTGTTGTCCTCGAAAGAATACCTTTTGACCGCAGCATAGCCGAAGCCTATTCAGAAGGCAAGCTCTTCACTGAAACTTCGCCATCATGGAAGATACGGTTCAAGAAACTGGCGGAGAAGATCATCTCTTTATCGGGGGTGTCATGATGTTCCAACTTGCCATAGTAAGCGGAAAGGGCGGAACTGGAAAGACAACACTTGCAGGATCGCTTTCCTCTCTGTTTGATTCAATAGTGATGGCCGATTGTGACGTAGACGCACCAAACCTTCACCTCATTCTCGAGAATAAGCTGATCGAGAAATTTGAGTATTATGGTGGTAAAAAGGCCGAAATTTCCGATCAATGCATATCATGCGGACTCTGCGAGAAATTCTGCAGATTCGATGCGATTATCAGGGGAGGTCCCTACTCAATCGATCCCTACGCATGTGAGGGATGCGGCATGTGTGTGGCAATCTGTCCGGCGAACGCAATTTCGCTTAAAGACAATAAGTCCGGAGATTACTTCTTATCTCAGTCGAACGAAATTCCTCTTGTTCACGCCTTATTGACTCCGGGGGAAGAGACTTCTGGAGGGTTGGTGGCAGAGGTCAGAAAACTGGCAATTAATGTCGCGGAGAAGGGGAAAAAGGAAATAATCATAATAGATGGTGCCCCAGGAATAGGGTGCCCCGCAACTTCATCGATTACGGGGGCAACCTACGTGCTCGCAGTTGCCGAACCGACTGTATCGGGAAACCACGATCTAGCAAGGATTGTGGAGACTATAAGACATTTCAAGAGAGATTTCGGAATAGTGATAAACAAATGGGATTTAAATACTTCCAAGAGCGCCTTCATAGAGTCCTGGTGTGGAGCTAACGGAATAGAGCTCCTGGGCAAGATTCCCTTTGACGAGCAGGTAGAGAAAGCGACTATTATTGGGAAACCGGTTGTTGCAATGGATGATTCTGTGGCAGCGCAAGCAATAAAGCGAATTGCCCTGAGGTTGAAACGAAAAATTTTCGGAGGTGTAGAAGAATAATGAAAATTGCTATCCCAGTGAAAGAAAAAACTATGAATAGTATTCCAGACGATAGATTTGCCAGAGCAAAGTTCTTTCTGATCTATGACCCAGAAACGGGAAGCGAAGAATATGTAGAACCAGACAACAGTGTGGCGCACGGTGCCGGACCCATGGCAGTAAACATGCTCACAAAGCAAGGCATAGACACAATAATTGCCTTTCATCTTGGAGGCAACGCCATTCAAGCGATAGAAGCTGCAGGCATGGCCTTTTATGAAGCCTTTGTCGGCACGGCAAAGGAGAACATTGAAGCTGTTCTTAGCAAAAGGAAGAAATAAATTCGCGGGCCTGTCCTCTGATATCCCGATCTCTATGCCAATCGTAGAGGTTTTTTGTCTGCCTGAATTGTGTCTGGACAAACAAATGCATCTCTCATGGAGTGGAAGAGAATTCCGAGCATTTTATTTCCTTGCCGGTTCTCAACGGTGTAAAATACACTGAGAGGTGATACCGGTGAGAAAAGAGGAACTGGCAATGCAATTTGACTTGCTCTCAAGACTTCTCAAGGTCAACAGGGACAATCCATTCAAGGTAAGAACCTATGACTTTGCAGCAAGAGTCATCAGATCAAATTTGCCTTCGGGCCAGCTTACTAGTGACGATATTGCTGGCATTTCGTCGATCAAGGGCATAGGGAAGGCCGTAAAAGAGAAGTCCCTCGAGTTTCTGGAGAGTGGCGAAATAAAGAAGACTTCCGAACTGAAGAACAAGATGCCAGCCGCTATCTATTTGCTTGCTTTTCACGATCTTATTGACCCCGAGGTGATTTCCTTCATTTGGAAGGACATGGGTCTTGAAGAACCGTTGGAAATCGTAGACTTCCTTGTAACTAGAAAGGAGAACCTGAAGCTATCTCAAGACAGGCTCTCCAAAATCGAGGCTCTTCTTCTGGAAGTTCAAACCTGATGAAGACTATATCTGGTAAATGCTCGAGTACTTCTCCTTGACATACCTAAGGAAATATGAGGGATCCAGCTCCTTCCCGGTGGCTGCTTTCAGAAGTTTCTCGGGCTCGTACCGCCTTCCCATGCTATGAATGTTCTTTCTTAACCAGTCGACAAGAGACAGAACATCTCCCATTTCTATCCTCTTGTCAAGTCCCGGGATATCCTGGCTTGCTTTCGAATACATCTGTGCAGCATACAGGTTTCCCAACATATACGATGGGAAATACCCGATCATTCCGGATGGCCAGTGGACATCCTGGAGCACTCCGTCGCTGTCAGTATCAGGTTCAATTCCGAGATGCTCTTTCATCTTTGCATTCCACGCTTTCGGGAGATCAGAAACTCGAAGGTCTCCTTTGATAAGAGCTTCTTCCAGCTCAAACCTAATCATAATATGCAGGTTGTATGTTACTTCATCGGCCTCTATTCTAATCAGAGACGGCTTTACGTTATTTACTGATCTATAGAATTCACCTAGCGAAACGTTCTTGAAATTCGATGGATAAGCCTTCTGTATCTGTGGGTAGAAGAACGACAGAAATTCCTTGCTTCTGCCAACCATGTTCTCCATCATTCTCGATTGAGATTCATGAATACCTAGAGAACACGCACCGTAAAGCGGGGTCTCTCTGAGTGAAATAGGCAACCCCTGTTCATAGATCGCGTGACCCCCCTCATGTATCGATCCAAAAAGAGAAGGAGTTAATTGGCCGGATGTGTATTTAGTCGTTACCCTGACATCGTTTACCCCTATGCCGATTGTGAAGGGATGGACCGTTTCGTCAAGCCTCCCGGCATCGAAGTCGTATCCTATGAGTTTGAGAGCCTTTCTACTAAGTTTCTCCTGAGCCCTTCTGTTGAATCTTCCCTCAAGAACGGAGGTATTCGGTAATTCGCCCTCTTCCATAATCTTCTTTATGAAAGGTATGAGCTCCGATTTCAACGGCTCAATGATTTTCCGCAGTTTTGTGGCTGTCATACCCTCTTCAAAGCCCTCGAGAAGGGCATCATACGGATTCTCTTCAAATCCGTACAATCGGGCCATTTCTCTGGACAGTTCAACGATTTCCTCCAGATATGGCTCCAGACTGTTGAAATCGTCTTCTTTCCGAGCCTTTTCCCACACTCTTTCACTTTTCGATGTTAGGACAGAGTACTTCTGATAAAGCTCAGGTGGAATTGCCTTTGCTCTTCTATAGGACTTCGTTGCTACCATGACCATCGCCTTCTCGTCTTCAGTTAGTTCCTCTTGGACTTTGTTCTCGTTGAGCTGGCTAAGCAAAGCTCCTACTTCTTCAGAAACGGACTTTCTGAATGCGAGAGTCGAGATATATCCAAGAGTCTCCGCCCTTATCTCTGCCCCCTTCAAGGGGATGTATGTTCTCATGTCCCATACCATGAGCGCTGCTGCGCTATGAAGATAAGATATCTCGGAGTATTTCGAATTAAGCTGATCTATAAGTTTCAAAGCCACACCTCCAATTCGATGAATTATATCACGCATTTACTTGGCTAATCCGGAAGTCTTTTCTTGCTGTTTCCACTGCGAGATAGTGCGAGAATCACGAAAGAGACGAAGTAAGGCAGTGAAAGTAGCAACTTTGGAGAGACTTCTGTTGCAACCTGTAGAAAGATCGATAACTCGGTGATAAAGCCCAGCATGATTGCAGATAAAAATACTAGTACCGGGTTCTTCCTTCCCATGATGACTGCTACAAGTGCCAGCCAGCCTCTTCCACCGGACATATTTGATACGAAAGCCCCAAGCGGAAGAGATAGCGCCGAGCCAGCAAGTCCGGCAAAGACTCCGCTTCCAAAGTATGCCATGAACCTGATCTGATTAACCTTAACGCCGCTGTAGAAAGCACTTTCGTCATCATACCCACAAGCCCTTAGTTTCACACCGACAACCGTCTTCTTGAAGAGATAAGCAATGAGGAATGGAGTAACGAAGGCGACTAGATCAAATGGGCTAAGTCCATTCATCCAACTAAGTACTGTTCCATTGAGAAAATCGATCGAAAGGACTCCAGGTCTCGGTGAACCACTGAAGACTACGGTCCCTTTGCTTTTGAACCATAAATCTGTCAGCGTAACAGTCAGGCCGACTGACAGGAGATTCGCAGCTATCCCAACTACGTAAAGATTGGCCTTCAGAAATCTTACGGTCAAGAATACAATGGTGGAAAGAATCACCGCCACAATGACTGAAGCCAGAGTACCCAGAAGTATGCTTCCGGTTACCGACGAGACAACAACAGCAAAGAAAGCACCAGAAAGAATGCTGCCTTCTAACCCGATGTTCAGCCAGCCGGAAACTTCTGTAAGCAGACCGCCAGTGGCCGCAAGAATAAGCGGCGTAGAGTTCTTCACTGTATCCCGAATTATCGCTTCAAGCATATTTCTTTCTCCAGAAAAGCTTGGGGATGAGAGCTTCCGCCGTCACCAGAAAAAAGATAACGGCCTGAACAATCTTGGCAACTTCAGGCGTAACATTTGCCTCAAGCGAAGCGATTTGCGCTCCGCTTTCTAGATATGCGAAGAACAGAGCAGCAGGAACAACCATCAGCGGATGATTTCTTGCAATAAGGGCAATCGCAATTCCATTCCAGCCATATCCGCTTGAAAAACCCCTCATCACTCTGCCGTGAATGCCTATGACATCAATGATTCCTGCAGTAGATGCAAGCCCTCCGCTAAGAAAGAGAGACCAGAAGATGACTTTCTTTGTGTCAACACCAGAATAATAGGCGAACCTCCGGTTTTTTCCAGCGATTCTCATTTTGAATCCCTCTCTTGTTCTAAATAAAAAAAACCAGAGAATTACGGCTGCAGCTATGGAGAAAATAATTCCCGAATGGAGACTCGAAGGCGACATCAAACCTTCAAATCTAAACTCATCGGGCAGACTGACTGTAGCTGCAAGGCCGGAAGGACGATCATTAAGAGGGCCCTCAATGAAGTAATCTACTACCAGTACCAGTCCGTTACTCAGCAAGAGCGAAGAGATCAGCTCATTCACACCTAACCGGGTCTTCAGCAACGCAGAGATACCCGCAGCTGTCGCACCGGAAAAAAAACTGACTATAATCATCAAGACAATTCCCGCAGCTCCAGATACTCTTCCGGCCAAAAGAATGCCGGTTGCCGTTCCGGTAAGAGCTCCAAGATATACCTGCCCTTCCATACCGAGATTGAAGCATGAGGAGGTGAAGGCTATAGATGCAGCCAGTCCGGTTAGAATTAGAGGGATCGAATAGGCCAGAAGATTGCCAAAATAGAAGCGATTAGAAAAGACGGATAGAAAGAACGCTCTAGTCGCATTCAAGGGTCCTTCACTCATAAGAAGCACTAGAACGAGCCCGGCAGCCAAAGCGAGCGCCATGACAAGAAATGATCTGCCATCCATCCAAGATCGCCTAATCACTGCCTCTCTCCCGTTGCCTTCAGTATTAGTTTGCCTATCATATGTTTACTCAATCCAGGTCTGTTGACGTTATTAAAGACGATCCTTCCTTCAGACATAATTATGATCCTGTCACCGACTCTGAGGGCTTCTTCAAGATCTGCTGTAAAAACGATGACCGCCATCTCTTCTTTTATACTCGCTAAAACTGTGCGCAGTATGTGAAGATGCTTAACATCAAGACCTCTGGAGGGTTCTCCAAGCAAAAGCACTTTGGGTTCAGAACTGATCTCTCTTGAAAGCAGCAACTTCTGGAGATTACCTCCAGATAGAGAAAAAGCCGGGTCAAAGATACTGCCATATACAACGCCGTAATAGCTTAGAAGACTTCTGGCAAAGGCGTCTAGCCTCCTATCATCAACAATCCAGCCACCGTCAGTAACTTTGTGAATAACGAGATTATCCTTTATTGATGCGGTTTTACAGCTTGCCGTGCCGTCTCTGTCCGAAGGCAGAGCTGCCAGCCCCAGCTTTCTGAGATTACGGGGACGCATGTTGGTGACATCCTTTCCATCGAGAAGAACCTTTCCCGAAAGAATCTTTCTCATCCCGAATATTCCCTCCAGGAGCTCTTCCTGACCATTTCCGGCTACACCCGAAATCGCGAGAAGCTCGCCCCTCCTTGCTTCGAAGGATGTTCCCTTTACAGCTTCTCCCCCCTCTATAGAACCTTCGATACTCAATTCCTCGACTCGCAGTACTGTTTCTCCGACCGACGACAGTTGAACCCTATCTTGACTAATCTCTTCTCCAGAAACTAGATCGTGAAGCTCTTCTACCGAAGTCTCATCTCTTCTGTAGCGGCCAATGATTACTCCGGATCGAATCACGTATATTCGATCTGAAACGCAATAGGCTTCGCGCAGCTTGTGAGTGATAAACACTACAGTCTTTCCTTCGGCCTTCAACCTCCTGAAAGCCTCGAAAAGCTCTTCCTTCTCGGTTTCGGAAATAAGAGTTGTAGGCTCGTCGAATATGATTATCTCCGGTGAATTCTGGAGTATTCTCAGCACTTCCAGCTTTTGCCGCTGCCCCGTCGAAAGCAATTCAACCTTCTTATCTAGAGGAAGCTGCAGGCGATAACGCTGCATAACCTTTTCAATTTCTTCTTTGAAGTGCTTGATTGCCCCTCCAGGCAAATTCATCTTTAGACCCAGCAACAGATTCTCAAATACAGTTAGCTGGGGAATCACTTTCAGGCTCTGAGGGACCATTCCTATACCCTTTTCTAACGCGTAAGAAGGGCCCGACGGAAGATACTTTTCACCTCTAAATAACATAGAACCACTGTTGGGCTTTTCAATTCCAACAATGGTTTTCATAAGCGTAGTCTTGCCCGCTGCATTCTCTCCAAGAAGAGAGGCGATCTCTCCTGAGTAAAATGAGAGAGTTGCTCCGTCAAGGGCTCTCGTTCCGCTTATACTATATGTCTTACTAAGATTCGTTATTTCCAAAACCGGCTTCGACAATTCTGCCCCCAGATGATAGAGTTTCAGTCCTCTATAATGTTACCATTCCAAAAGAAAAGCGGAAAGCGCAACGCGCTTTCCGCCAATATAAATAGTTCCGCTTAGATCAGGCCAGCTCCTCTTCCTTGAACTGTGAGGGTATCGCTGCCTCTTCAACCTGCAGATTAGCATACATATCAAGACCAGTCCCTGCGGGTATCAGCTGGCCCACGATTACGTTTTCCTTCAGTCCCTGCAGGAAATCTGACTTCCCTGCTACAGATGCCTCGGTAAGAATCTGCGGCGTTTGCTGGAATGATGCAGCAGATAGCCAACCTTCACTCTCAAGAGATGCCTTGGTAATCCTGAGAAGCTTTCGCTTGAACTTTATCGGATCCTTCGGCATGATCTGGATCTTCTTCTCGGGAATTATGGTGTCGGGATTGAAGTCATTGACAAGCTTCTGATAATTATCTTCGTCGACATCAAAAATGAGTATCTGCTTTATGCTGCTTTTCAGTATCTTGTTAAGCAGTTCTTCACTTATTGGTTCCCCCTCAGCGGCTATCTTCTGTATCTTTCCATCTTCATCTTCGCCAAGGACTCTCCTTGCCAATCTCTTATCGATTACATACTCTCTGTTTTCTCCGACTCTGCTGTTTGCTTCATCTATTGTCTTGTTTATTTTTCTGATTTCGACAATGTCTAGGAGGTCTCCCGGCAGGAAGTCGGTGTCTCCGGGATCCGTGACTTCAACTTTCGAAAGCATCTGTCTTATTATCAGCTCAAAGTGCTTGTCGTGAATTTCGACACCCTGTTCTGCATAGACTCGTTTGATCTCGGTGAGAAGATAAAGCGCTGTCTGAACGAGACCCAGCTTTTCCATCAGTTTCCTTGGCCTTATGGTTCCCGTTGTTATTGCCTGTCCTTCGGTGACCTTGTCGCCGATCTCGATCTTGGGTTTGATGCTCGAGGAGAGATCGTATTCACTGATGCCACCAGTCTTTGTTTCAATGTAGACCTTTCTTCTTCCCTTGTCGTCAGAGACGAGATCCTTCACGAAACCGCTATCACCCTTTTCTATAAAGAGCGCCTCAGGATCCTTGAGTTTCTTTCGGGCCTCGAACAATTCCTCTGCACGTGGAAGACCTCTGGTTATGTCCTGTCCCGTGGCTATACCTCCAGTGTGGAACGTCCTCATTGTGAGCTGTGTACCTGGCTCACCGATTGACTGAGCGGCGACCACACCAACGGATTCTCCAACGTTGACAATCTCGTGGTTTGAAAGATCCATTCCGTAACACATAGCACATACTCCACTATCCGATTCGCAAGTTAATACGGATCTGACCTTTATTGTCGGACGGACGTAGACTTTGACTATTTCGTTCTTCTGCAGCTTCTTAGCCGTAAGCTCGTCAACTTTCTCCTGATACTTCACAAGCATCTCTTTACTGCTATTCTTTACGGGATCGCCTGCAAAAATCTGACCCACGCATGGGAAGGTAATTACCTTCACTTCCTCGACTTCGGAATTCTTGAGCTGGTGGAGAAGATCACTGCCGATATGGGTGCCTGCTTTATATTCCTTGTCATTGATTGTGATATTCTCGTTCAGTTCGGTATAGTTTATGAGCCTGGTCACCTTCGGAATACTCAATATCTCTTCGCGGGCAACTTCGACACTGGCTCTGTAGTTTGAAAGGAATGCGGCATCTTCATCTCTAATCATCGTATCGCGGAAGTATTCCTTTCCAGTCTTCTCGTTTTTCAAGACCTTCCCCGTCAGAGGATTGATAACATCGGCCGCAAGAACCCTTCCAAAGAGGAACTCTTCGAGTTTCTCAATCGTTACACCGTCCGCCATGAGTTCAACGGCCTCGATACCTTCGTGAGTACCGCAGTTCGGTGTAGTAACGGTTATTGTCTGGGAGACATCGACTAGTCTTCTGGTGAGGTAACCTGCGAACGACGTTCGAAGAGCCGTATCGGCCGAACCCTTTCTCGCCCCGTGAGTGGATGTGAAGAACTCTAGCTCTGTTAGTCCGTCCCTGAAATTCGATTTTATAGGTACTTCAATCGTCTTTCCTGATGGATCGGCCATCAGACCTCGCATACCAGCAAGTTGTTTCAGCTGGTCGATGTTACCCCTGGCTCCTGAATCGACCATCATGTAAATTGGATTGAATGGATACTTCTCGAACTCCGTGTACGTCTTTTCCATTATCTCCTGAGTCGTATCGGACCAGATTCTAATTATCTCCTGGGTTCTACCATCTTCAGTCAAGAATCCCGACTTATAAAGGTTCTCGATCTGGTCTACTCTCTCTTGAGCTGCATCGATGACTTCGTCCTTCTGGGGATAAACAACGATATCATTTATCGATATGGTCAGCCCCGAAGCAGTGGCGTAATGGAAACCAAGAGACATCATATCGTCCAGAAGATCTGCCGTCCTATCAATTCCGTATTCGTGGAAGCAGTCGTAGATCAACTTTTTTATAGCTTTCTTGTTGAACTTCTTCGTGTAGTCTCTGAGCTTTTCGGGAACTATTGTGTTGAATATTATCCTTCCTACCGTTGTCAGTGTGAGCTCTCCGGATGAGGGATCCAGCTGAACAAGAATAGGATCGTGAAGTGATATATATTCCATGTCGTAAGCAAGAAGCGCTTCTCCTGGAGAGGAGAACTTCCAATCAACCCATTCAAGAGCCTTTTCCCTGACCATCCTTCTCGCTTCAACATCGGAAATCTTTTCATCTTTGAGAAGGGCTGAGTAGTAATCCATGACTTCTTTCTCTTTCTTCTCATGATCATGACCCACAGTTGTCAGGTAATACACGCCGACTATTATGTCCTTGCCAGGCATCGAAATGGGTTTCCCGCTTGCTGGGGAAATCACGTTGTATCTGCTGAGCATGAGAAACTTTGCCTCTGCCTGGGCAGCTGCGGACAAGGGAACGTGAACTGCCATCTGATCTCCGTCAAAGTCTGCGTTGAATGGGGCACACACAAGCGGATGAAGCTGAATCGCGTTTCCTTCGACCAACCTGGGTATGAAAGCCTGTATGGATATCCTGTGAAGAGTCGGTGCTCTATTGAGGAGAACCGGATGTCCCTTGATCACATCTTCGAGGACTTCCCAGGCTTCGGGCATTTCCTTCTCTATGATCGTTTTCTTGAGTTTTCTTGCTGTCTTGCTTGATTCGCTGCCGTGAAGGAGCTTAGAGAGAACAAACGGCTTGAACAACTCCATTGCCACTCTCTTCGGGATTCCACACTCGTGAATCTTCAAATCGGGTCCGACGACGATAACTGCTCGACCGGAGTAATCTACTCGCTTTCCAAGCAGATTTCTCCTGAATCTTCCCTTCTTGCCTTTGACCAGGTCGGTAAGAGACTTCAATGGCCTGCCCGATTTGTCGGATACTGCCTTTCCAACTCTCCCGTTGTATATGAGGGAGTCAACAGCCTCCTGAAGCATCCTCTTTTCATTTCTGATTATTATGTCGGGAGCTCCGATCTGCAGAAGTTTTGCAAGCCTGTTGTTCCTATTAATGACTCTCCTGTACAGGTCGTTCAGATCCGTAGTTGCAAATCTTCCGCCTTCGATCTGAATCATAGGCCGAAGGTCCGGCGGGATTACCGGCACAACGTCCATAACCATCCATTCCGGCCTGTTCTCTGAGGCAATGAAGTCCTTGACGTACTTCAACCTTCTAAGAAGTTTAAGAGCTCTCGCACTGCTCTTTGGAATAGACTTCAGTTCCAGTTCAATGGCAACCTGCAGTTCTTCCAGATCAATTCCATGCAACAGCTTCTTAATCGCGGCCGCTCCGTAATCACAGGTTACCTTTCCAGGATAAAGCTCTTTGTACGCCTCGTACT
This sequence comes from Mesotoga sp. UBA6090, assembly GCF_002435945.1. Taxonomy (NCBI): domain Bacteria; kingdom Thermotogati; phylum Thermotogota; class Thermotogae; order Kosmotogales; family Kosmotogaceae; genus Mesotoga; species Mesotoga sp. UBA6090. The sequence continues at coordinate 55,550 of NZ_DIXC01000052.1, read as the reverse complement.
CATTTTCTATCAAGACTTCTCCGATTGTCCTGCCCGTCTCTTCGGAAACTTCGGGGTCGATTTCCGTTATTATTACTATCGGCCTGTCGCTCTCGGTATCCGTCTCCACTTCGAATTTTCCTGGATAATATTCGTCAAAGATCTTGTACTCTGTAGCGGAAAGAACTTCATCCTCAAAAAGGAATCTGTCGGCAAGGGTGTCACCCTTATGAACTTCGTCCTCATTTTGAACATATATAAGGGCACCTTCGAAAACCGGGTATTTTTTCTCAATTCCCGTCTCGTCCTTGACGATTACCCAGTTCAGTTCTCTCTCGGTACTGCTGTCGATTCTCTCGATAGTGACTTTACCGTCAATGTCTGCCGTAACCGGTCCGTGAGGAGCCTTTACCTTGTAGCCCTGCTCGACTTCAAAGCTGAGCTTCTTTGTATAGATCTCATATTCAGTCTGGTACATCGTCATTCCGGGGAAGAAATCCGTCTCCTTCGGATCTGTTACCACATACAGCCTTTCAATGACTCTCTTCGATCCATAGTAGATTATGTTTTCGAGATCTTTCGCAGGAATGTTAAGAAGTGATGACAGAACACTAGGTGCACTCTTCAAATACCAAACGTGTGTGACAGGAGCGGCCAGCTCGATGTGGCCCATCCTCCTTCTGCGAGCTTCTTTAGACTCGACTCGTACACTGCAGCGTTCACATACGGTTCCCTCGTACTTCTTTCCCTTGTACTTGCCGCATGTACACTCGTAGTCTTTAGTCGGTCCGAAGATCTTCTCACAGAAAAGTCCGTCTCTTTCCGGTTTGAATGTACGATAATTGATCGTCTCGGGCTTCTTTACTTCCCCGCTTGACCAGCCCTTGATTCTGTCCGGTGAGGCAATATCAATTTCCAGCTTACTGACCTTTCTCTTGTATGTGCTTACTGGCATCTGCTTCCCTCCTTGAGGGGTAGCTCCCTTTTGTTGATTCTCATAATTTATCCACATCCAGCTCGACATTGTTCTGATCAAAAACCTTGACGTCGAGAGAGAGTCCCTGGAGCTCTTTTATAAGAACTTTGAAACTTTCCGGTATACCTGGTTCTGGTATGTTAATTCCCTTCAGTATTGCCTTATAGACATCGTTCCTTCCTTTGATGTCATCAGACTTTATCGTCAGCATCTCATTCAAAGTGTGGGCCGCTCCATAGGCTTCAAGCGCCCAGACCTCCATCTCGCCGAATCTTTGACCGCCAAAGTGAGCCTTTCCACCAAGAGGTTGCTGATGAATGAGGGAGTAAGGACCTGTAGATCTTGCGTGAATCTTATCCTTTGCTATATGAACGAGTTTAAGCATGTACATGATTCCCACAACAATCGGGAAGTCAAAAGGACTGCCGGTGCGTCCATCTCTCAAGGTTACCTTGCCGGTCTTCAAATCTTCACTATCTCCGTCTTCAAGGCCGAACTTCTTTCTGGCTTCATAAAGCTCGGTCATGATTTCGTCTTCTGTGGCTCCGTCAAAGATAGGAGTTGCAAAATAGCGATTCGTAAGCTTTCCCAGCCAGCCAAGATGTGTCTCAAGTACCTGTCCCACGTTCATTCTCGACGGGACACCTAGAGGAGAAAGCACAAGTTGGATTGGAGTGCCGTCTGGAAGGAAGGGCATGTCTTCCTTCGGTATAACATTCGAAACAACGCCTTTGTTACCGTGCCTTCCAGCAAGCTTGTCACCCACATCCAGAGGCTTTCTGATTCCGACGAATACTTTGACAAGTTTGTTTATGCCAGATCCGAGCTCAGATACTTCTTCTTTTTCGAAGACCTTGACATCGATTACTCTTCCCTCGACGCCATGAGGAAGTTTCAGGGATGAATCCTTCACATCTCTTCCCCTATCTCCGAAAACAGACCTGATTATCTTCTCTTCAGGAGTTGTTTCGGATTCGCCTTTGGGTGTAACTTTTCCAACAAGAATGTCTTGTGAAGTAACATAAGCACCTACTCTGACTATTCCGCTCTCATCGAGATTCTTGAGAGATTCCTTCGACACGTTAGGAATATCGGCAGTGATCTCTTCCGGACCTAACTGAGTATCTCTCGCAATCGTCTCATACATCTCAACGTGGATAGTCGTGAAAGTGTCATCTTCTAGAAGTTCCTGGTTGACCAAAATAGCATCTTCGAAGTTATACCCTTCCCAGGGCATGAAAGCTACCAGCACGTTCTTCCCAAGGGCAAGCTCTCCCATTTCCGTCGAGGGACCGTCCGCGATCGGAGCTCCTTTTTCTACTTCCTCACCAACAGATACTATCGGTCTTTGGTTTACCGCAGTGTCCTGGTTTGTCCTCACGAATTTGAACAGAGTATAAACATCTTCGATTGGCTTTCCTTTCTCATCAAGCTCAGGCTTGCCTTTTTCATCTAGCCTCTGCACGATAATTCTTCGCCCGTCAACACTAATTACCTTGCCCTTGTGCTTTGCAAGAACAACATATCCTGAATCTCTGGCAGCCACACCTTCGACACCTGTCCCAACAATGGGAGCTTCGGATTTGATAACGGGCACGGCCTGTCTTTGCATGTTTGATCCCATTAATGCTCTATTGGCATCGTCATTTTCCAGAAACGGTATCAAAGAAGTCGAGATTGAAACGATCTGTTTGGGAGAGACCGACATGTAGTCAACATCTTCCCTATTGACATACCTTACCTCACCTGCATAACGAATTTCGACGTTTTCATCCAGAATACGACCTTTTGCGTCCATGGCGATAGTTGAGTGAGCTATGTTGTAACGCTCTTCTTCATCTGCGGCAAGATATACAATATCGTCACTAGCTACTCCCTTCTGAACCTTTCTGTAAGGAGTCAGGAGAAACCCGAACTTGTCTATCTTTGCAAAGGTAGCCATTGAAGTCATCAGTCCAATATTGGCGCCTTCAGGGGTCTCTATGGGACACATTCTACCGTAGTGGGAGTGATGAACGTCACGAACCTCAAATCTTGCGTGTTCTCTCTTCAAGCCTCCCGGTCCAATGGCAGAAAGTCTCCTCTTGTTAGTTAACTCTGCAAGCGGATTGACCTGGTCCATGAACTGAGAAAGCTGACTCGTTGCAAAGAATTGATGCAGCGTGGTCATCAGCGTTCTTACATTTACGAGACTCTGCACCGCGATTTTGTCAAAGGAAGTATAGATGGTAAGCTTCTCCTCGAGTAGCTTATGTATTTTGATGAAGGCCTTCTCAAATTCAGTTTCCATGAGTTCGCCCACTGTTCTAACCCGTTTGTTTCCTAGGTGGTCCTTCGTATCGAGAAGTTCCGGGCGGCTTTCTATTTCTGTTAAATGCCTTGCAGCAAGGACCACATCAAGTACGGTAAGAACACTGGACTCTTCTGCGTAATCCGTGTCCTTTGAGACTTTCCTTCCTTCAAATTCCTTCAGGTAGTCTTGATAGACCTTCTTAAGCCTGCTGTTGACCTTGTATCTGCCGACATCGGAAAAGTCGAAACGGTCGGGACTGAAGTATAGGTTGGTTATGTAGCTCTTAGCGGCATTTATTCGAGGAATCTCACCAGGTCTGAGCTTTCTGAAAAGTTCAATATAAGCGTCATCCTCGGTCATTCCTTCTCCGTATGTCTTCTGCAGGGCAATGAAAGTCTTCATTGCAATGGGAAGCGGCAGCTTTATTGTCTTTACGTCTGCCTCGATTGCTCTTGCGATAATATCTTCAGTCAGTAGCGTTCCCTTTTCAGCTATCAGATCCCCGCCAGGAGTCTTGATGTCTTCAAGTATCATACTTCCAACATTCGCGAGTAATTCATCTTCGTCCGACCCATCATAGCCACTTTCAAAAAGCCTGAGCAAATCGAGATCGTTTTCGTAACCCAGAGCCTTCAGGAAGACAAAAAAATTCAGTTTTCTTCTTCTGTCGATTCTAGCCTGCATTATTTGCTTGTTGGGATTAAGGAGGATCTCAAACCACGCACCTTTTACAGGCAGAAAATGCGCAATATAAATGGGAAGAGAACCCGATACCGCCTTCGTAGGTTCATCAACAAAATAGACACCTGGAGACCTCACGAGCTGATTGACGATTACTCTTTCCGCTCCGTTGATTATGAAGGAGGCGTTGTCAGTCATAAAAGGCAAGTATCCAAAGAAGGCCTCTTCCTCCTTGATCTCTCCGGTATAAAGGTCGGTGATTCTTACAGTCACATAAAGCGGAACTGAATACGTGAGACCTTTGTCTTTACACTCCTGAATGGAGTGTTTCGCCTCGCCTATTCTGGTCGATACAAAATCCAGAGAGAAGCCTTTCTCGCCCTTCTTGAGATCCGAACGCTGGATCTGCGACTTGATGGGGGAATACTTCTTCAGAACACTCAGAAGACCTTCATCTATGAACCACTCGAAGGAACGAGTCTGGATCTCAATGAGATTCGGGATTTCAAGAGGTTCATGCACTCTTCCAAATACCCACCGCTCTCGTTTGCCAAAATTGGCCTTTCTCATCAGATCACCTCTCGTATGTTTTAGCACACCAAACCCACATCAGAGGATTTCCCTGATGTGGGTGTCTTTATTATACAAAAAATATGTAACCAGACAATTGCCCAATTACTTCAGTTCGACTTCGGCGCCAGCTTCTTCAAGCTGCTTCTTCAGTTCTTCTGCCTCCGCTTTTGGAAGGCTCTCTTTGACAACGCCTTCCGCCGTTCCAGCCTTTTCAACAAGATCCTTGGCTTCCTTTAGTCCGAGTCCGGTTATGGTTCTTACGACCTTAATAACATCGATCTTCTTCGCTCCAAAAGACTTCAGAACAACCTTGAATTCAGACTGCTCTTCCTCTTCCTCGTCTGCCCCATTACCTGCTGCAGGCACCGCCGCAACAGCCATAGGGGCTGCAGCGCTGACACCAAATTCCTCTTCGAGGGCCTTCACAAGTTCAGAAAGCTCTGCTACTGTCATTCCTTTTATTGTGACTATTAGTTCTTCCTTAGTCATCTTACCACACCTCCACATGAATCATTCAGCTTTTTTATCCTTAATTGCATTTAGAGCATACAGGAACTTCGTTAGCACTCCATTCAGAGTATAGACAAGACCGGTTATAGGAGCAGCAAATCCTCCCACAACCATAGCAATCAATTGATCTCTCGAAGGCAATTTTGCAAGTTCTGCAGACCGGTCTCCGGTGAAGTATTTCCCTTCAAGAAATCCTGCTTTTATGACTGGCAAGGTCTTATTGTTTTTGTTGAAATCAGTTATTATCTTCAGCGCTGAGATCGGATCTTCATCATCCACAGTCAGCACTGCCGTCGTACCGGTAATTGAGTCTTTCCATTCGCTTTCGTCAAAACCGGCATTGTTTAGAGCAAGCCTGACCAGCGTGTTCTTCTTTATCGTGAACTGGGCTCTATCTTCGTACTTTTCATAAAGTCTGTCTCTGAAAGCAGTGATTCCATCGACCTTCATGCCCTTATAGTCCGCGAACAGTATTAGAGAAGACTTCTTGTAGGCCTCTGATAGACTTTCAACGATTTCTTCTTTTCTTTCTCTGGTTAGCACTTCTCGCACCTCCTTTCAGAAAAGCGGCCCCACAATCGAGGCCGCAGAAGGCTATATCTTCTACACGCCTCGGTAGGCGGCTTACGCTCTTAATTACCTACTGTCTTTGGCAATGAATTTATATCTTGTTTGTGTTTGACTACTTCTCTGTCTCTTTAACGAAATCTACCTTTATTCCAGCGCCCATCGTCGTTGTAAGGAAGACCCTCAGAACGAATCTACCTTTCGAACCGGATGGCTTCATTCTTGTAATCTGATTGAGAGCCGAGACAAAGTTCTCACGCAGTTTTTCACTTTCAAACGACTTCTTTCCGACAGGTAGATGAAGATTACCCGTCTTGTCGTTCTTCACTTCGATTCTCCCGGCTTTGAATCCCTTGACTGCATCTTCGACATCGGTTGTCACAGTTCCGGCCTTGGGAGATGGCATCAGGCCACGCGGGCCAAGAACCTTACCCAGTCTACCTATGTCCCTCATCATATCAGGAGTAGCGATAGCGACATCAAAATCTGTCCAGCCACCTTGAATCTGCTGAACAAGATCATCCGAGCCCACAAAGTCCGCTCCGGCCAGTCTGGCAACATCTGCCTGCTCTCCTTTGGCAAACACCAGAACCCGTACATCCTTTCCTGTTCCATGAGGAAGGGAAATTGTACCCCTAACCTGCTGATCAGACTTTGAAGGATCGATTCCGAGCTTTATGTGCATCTCAACAGTCTCATCAAACTTAGTTGGCGGAAAACTCCTTAACAAGTCTATAGACTCTTCTACAGAGTAAACTCTGGCTCTGTCGACGGACTTTCTAGCTTGAATGTATCTCTTTGATCTAACCGGCATTCAGACCCCTCCTCAACCCATGATTTCGATGCCCATGTTGCGAGCAGTTCCAGCAATAATCTTCGCAGCAGCATCGACTGTTCTGGCATTGAGATCGGGCATTTTGACTTTCGCGATTTCTTCTAGTTGTGCCCTGGTAACCTTGCCAACCTTGTCACGATTAGGAACTCCAGAGCCCTTTTGGATTCCGGCGGCTTTAAGCAAAAGGAAGCTGGCGGGTGGAGTTTTGAGGATGAAACTGAAGGATCTGTCTGCATATACCGAAATAACTACCGGCAGCACCATACCGGCTTTGTCTGAAGTCTCTGCATTGAACTGCTTGCAGAACCCCATGATATTCACTCCATGCTGACCGAGAGCCGGTCCTACTGGAGGTGCTGGTGTTGCCTTCCCCGCTTCAAGCTGTAGCTTGATTTGGGCAATGACCTTCTTAGACATATTTGCTTACCTCCTTGTGGTTAACGGGCTTAGCCCTCCCACTTTTTCGTAGATCAGACTATTTTCTCAACCTCAGACAAACTGAGGATAACTGGTGTCTCTCTTCCAAAGATACTAACGACAACTTTCAATTCCTGTCTTTCAGGATCTAGACCTGTCACTTTTCCAACAAAGTCTTCAAATGGACCTGTATTGATTCTGACGACCTCGCCGATATCGAAGTCAACTTCTATCTTGACTGGACCGCCTGAATGTTCTTCATACTCTTCAATTCCTACCAACCTCAACAAGGCCTTTATTTCTTTCTCCTTGAGCTGTACAGGCTGACCTCCTACCGAAACGAAGTTGACAACATTTGGAGTATTCTTGACAACATTCCACGTCTCTTCATTCATTATCATCTCGATGAAGACATACCCGGGATATAGCCTGGTTCTGACGATCTTGAAAATCTTTATCTCTTTCCTTCCTGGAAGATCTGAGATTTCCACTCTTCCTTCGGTCTTAGAGAAAATCTTTCTTGTCTCACCAAACAGCTGCCCGCGTTTTACGAGATTTCCTTTCTTTGCAATCCTTGAATCATAACTATCCGGATGTACCAGATAGACGTCTTCATCGCCGTTTTCCTTTTCAACAACGATTCGCTTCATCTTCTGTGTATAGACAATCTTTCCGTCCAATTCACAGAAAAACTCGCCCTGCTTTGCAAGAGGCATTCCCTGCCTAATCCTGGCTCCAGTCTTAATGCCTGTCTCAATCTTTGCACTTTCGGGAATGTAATAGGTTTTGGTATAGCGCCTGTCGGCAGTCTCAATGAAGATTACTCTGTAGTTTTTGATTTCCGCGACTGTACCGTCATTCTTAACCTTGATTTCTACTTCTTCAGCTACAGGGTCTCCTTTAGCTACGTCTTGATTATCCTTAACTAGAAGCTTTGCGTTGGCAGGGACGATATACTTTTCCGCGGCAACGTTAGTTCTGTCAAGCTTAGTTTCCTCTGGAACAAGAATCTTTCCAAACATGTGCGAAAAGCCAAAAGACTCTATCTTGATCTGAATTGCTTCTTTGATAGAGTTTTCCAGGCCTGAGTAAGTTTGAATTATAAACCATCTTTTCCGCACAACTAATCACCAACGGATAACAGCATTAAACAGCGCCTGTCAAGAAACTCAAAAGCGACCCAATTGCATTCGTGAAAATAACATCGAGAAGCGCAAGAAACGCTCCCACTACAATCAGAATGACGATTACTGCTCCAGTAGACGAGATCATCTGCTCCCTGTTAGGCCACGTCACCTTCTTAACTTCGCTCCTTACTTCGGAAAGAAACTTCCAAAACTTTGCCTTGGCCATGGGATTCCTCCTGACTCAGTTGAGACGACTCAACCTTACTTGGATTCTTTGTGCTCGGTATGTTTTCTGCACTTCGGGCAGTACTTACTCGAGTCAATCTTATACTTCTTCTGGCGGTTCTTGAATCTGTAATAGTTTCTCGTACCGCACTCCGAACACTTCAAAGTTACAAGAACCTTATTTCCCTTCGTTTTCTTTGCCATTGCTTGCACCTCAACAGTAGCAAAATTAATGGTGGTAAGGGGTGGGTTTGAACCACCGAAGGCGTTCCGCCAGCGGATTTACAGTCCGCCCCCTTTGACCACTCGGGCACCTTACCACCGATAGTTAACCTTGGAGCCAACGAAGGGACTTGAACCCCCAACCTGCTGATTACAAATCAGCCGCTCTTCCGATTGAGCTACGTTGGCCCGACGCACGATACTTATTATATCTAATGACTTTATCCCTGTCAACAAGGCAAATTAAGAAATTTCCTCTTCTGAGGTCAGGGAAGCAAGAAACTGTTACTTCACTTTCGGAACCAGAATCATCAGCATCTCTTCATTCCTAATCCTGATATAACCTTCTTCCAACTCCTTCAAAGCAATAGTAATCTTATCGCCGGCAGCTTTCACTGTCGCAGGATCTAGCTTCGGGCGTCCGAAATCCTCAAGATCTTCGGCCCTCTTGGCGGCAGCCACCGGAATCGCGTACTTGTGCCTTATTCTCTTCAAAAGCAGATCATAGTTAACAATCATATACTCTTCTCCTCAAACAGGAATCTTTCTCCCTTTTCATTCACAATTCTATCAACTCGTAGCCTTTCGGCGGTGATGATTGCCTCAAACTGACTTACCGAGTGTTTTAAATTATCGTTAACAACAAGATACTGAAAATGTTTTACCTGTTCCAGTTCCCACTTTGCATCTTCCAACCTCATTCTCAGCGATTCGATGTTTTCCGTTCCCCTTGACTCGAGGCGCCGAATCAGCTCTCCATAAGATGGGGGAGCAACAAAGATATAAACGGCGTCCTTCAGTGCTTTCATTACTGACATCGCTCCCTGAATATCCACGTCAAGCAGTATGTCTCTACCGGAGTCCACGCTCTTTTTCACTTGATTTCTCGACGTTCCATAATAGTTTCCATGAACCTTTGCCCATTCAAGAAATTCATTCTCTTCCAAGAGCTTACCAAATTCAGATTCGGTAACAAATATGTAGTCTTTTCCATCTATCTCAGCCGGACGTCTCTCTCTTGTGGTATAGGACACTGAGAAATCAAGATTTGTATTGCACTTAAGTACTTCTTTGAGTATCGAGGTCTTTCCGGCCCCCGAAGGACCACTCATCACAAAGACTATACCTTTCATTCTTCAAAATTCTGTCCAGATACCCTGATATCTTCCAGGAGCTTTTCAATGTCGCTGAATGTCTGCATGAATCTAGAGGCGATTGTCTCAGGTTGAATTGCAGAAAGGATAATATGATTACTATCAGTGATGACTATTGCTCTTGTCTTTCTACCGTATGTTGCATCGATTAGCTTTCCTTCATCCTTGGCCACTTCCTTCAACCTTTTCAGTGGTGCGGATTCGGGATTCACAATTGCGATAACTCTGTCACCGATGATAACATTTCCGAACCCGACGTTTATGAGTCCGTACAAGTGAAACACCTCCTACTCTATGTTCTGAACTTGTTCCCTGAGTTTATTTACCAGCGTTCTTCCCTCGACAGAGAGGTTAGTAATCACCAGTTTCTTCGATTTAGATGCAACTGTAGACAGTTCGCGGTGCATCTCCTGACAGATGAAATCAAGCTGCACACCACTCTCTCTGTCAGACTGCATAACACTTCTAAAGGATTCGATATGAGAGATCATTCTGACTATTTCCTCCGAAATATCTGCCTTTTCCGCAAGAAGCGTTACCTCCTGTTCCAGTCTGTTGTCATCGAGCTGGCTGTCGGAAATCTGCTCTAATTTCTTCTTCAGGAAATCTCGATAGTACAGAACCATATCCTCAGAATTGGCCTGGAGCTCTTCCGCAATGGTCTCGAGTCTATCGAGATACTCGTTCAAAGCGAGAGACATGGTCTGTCCTTCCCTTTCCCTGTCAATGTTCAGTTGATCCACAGCTTCAATCAGGAGCCCTTCTATCACATTCCATATCTTCTCTGCAAGGTCTTCAGATGGTCTGGTCTTGAATATCTCCTTGAATCTCGCCATTGAATCTACAGAGACTTCTCCGGCAAGTCCGTAACGATCTCTTATCAATCTGAGAGAATTGTAGATTGAGGAGGCTATACCAAAGTCAGGTTGAAGAAAGTCATCACTGTCCACCAGAGAAATATCGATTCTGGCCTTCACAGTTCCACGCTTGAGATTTTCTTTTATTAACCTGCTAACATTCATTTCAAGCTCAGAGAAAGCATCCCCGATATTGACATCAACGTTCAAGTACTTCGAATTTACAGTTTTCAACTCTACAAAAGCATTTATTCCGTAAAGTCTCCTTTCGGCCCTCGCATATCCGGTCATACTTCTGAGCAACTATTATCACCTCAAAGGCGGTTAAATCTAATTACAGTCAATTATAACCGTTTGTGGCTAAAATTTCAAAAGAGGAACCGTTTTCTTCAGTGTTTCTACTAGAATCGCCACATCTTCCTCCGTGGTGAATCTTGACATGCTTATTCTGATTGAGCAGGAGGCAAGTGAAGGATCAACTCCCATTTCATCAAGAACGTACTGACCTCCATCGCTTCTGGAAGAACACGCCGAAGAAGTCCCCAGATATACACCTTCTTCAGAGAGAGCATTAACCAGAACCTCCGACCTAATACCTGCAAAAGATGCATTAACTGTGTTAGAGACTGAATCCTCAGGAGTATTCACAGCGCCGCCAAGAGCCTTCACGCTCTCAACAATCTGTTGCTGGAAATCTCTAAGTCTTCTGGATGACGTATCCATATTCTCAATTGCTCTCTGCATTGCTATCGAAGTAACCAGAGCACCCGGTACGTTCTGAGTCCCTGCGCGCATACCCCTCTCCTGTCCTCCGCCAGTGATAAAGGGCTTAATAGGCGATCCGCGTTTCACGAATGCCATTCCGACTCCCTTCGGACCATGAAACTTATGGGCAGAAAATGAAGCATAGTCACAGAAGCCCTTCTGCAGATTGAAGGGTATTTTACCTATTGTCTGAACTGCATCTACATGGTAGAGAACGCCTCTTTCTCTCAAAGCTTTGCCAATCTCCTCATAAGGCTGAATTGAACCGGTTACGTTGTTTGCAGCCATAACGGAGACAAGAAAAGTCTCATCATCAACCTCATTGAGGAGCTTGTCGACGCTCACAATTCCATCGCTTTCCGGTGCAACCTCATAATACTCAATGTTCGAAATTGTCTTCAGATCTTTAAGAGTGTTGAGAACCGCCTTGTGTTCAATTGAAGTTGTGACAATCTTCTTCCTCTTGCCCCTGAAGAAAATGCTGGACCTGAGAATCCAGTTTATCGTCTCAGTTGCACATGAAGTGAAGAATATCTCCCTGGGGTCAACCGAGAGACAGCGTGCCACTCTCTCCCTGGCTTCTTCATGGCGGCGAGCCTGCTTCACACCAAAAGAATGCATGGAATTAGGATTTGCATATTCTTCCTCGCACAAACTTGCCATCAGTTCGGCAAGGTCTCTTTCCATCTGAGTTGTGGCATTGTTGTCGAAATAGCGGATCAAGACTTAACCATCTCCTCGAACTCCTTTTCACCAATTATCTTTATTCCGAGAGAACGGGCCTTTCCCTCTTTTGAGCCGGGATTCTCACCCACAAGAAGGTAATCTGTATTCTTCGAAACACTCGAAACAACCTCTCCTCCAAGTTCAATTATCTTTTCCTGAATTCCCTTTCTAGAATAGTTGGGAAGTGTACCGGTGACCACAAACTTCAATCCTTTTAAAGGTTTGATTCCGCCTACGCTTTCCTCTTGTGTGTTTACATATTTCATTAGTTCCTCAATCTCTTCTCTTACACCAGCCGCAGACAAGTAGTTTCTTATGTCTGAAGCAAGCTGTTCGCCGATACCGGAAATTTCCTTCAGTTCCTTCTCGCTAGCAGAGATTACTGCTTGAAGACTTCCGAAGTGGTTTGAAAGGTCTCTTGCAAGCTTCGAACCTACGCCGGGGATACCGAGTCCGGTGATCAGCTTGAAAAGAGGATTCTTCCTGCTCTTCTCGATGGCTTCGATAAGTTTGGCTGCCGTCTTTTCGCCGATTCCCGCTCCCAGCTCGAGAAGATCGTCTTCACTTATCTTGTAGAGATCAGAAGGCCTCTTCACAAGATCGGCTTCAACGATCCGCTCCACAAGTTTTTCTCCAAGCCCTTCAATGTCCATTCCATCTCTGGAACAGAAAAACTGTATCCTTCTGCTAAGCTTCGCGGGACAGGCGGGGTTCAGACATTTCAGCGCCACGTCTTCCTCTCTCTCTTTTCCAACCTGTCCGCCGCAGACCGGGCATTGTGAAGGGGGATCGATTCGTTGCTCCTCGCCGGTTCTCTTGTCGGGGACGCTTTTCACTATCTGCGGAATGATTTCGCCCGCCTTTTCCACAATTACTGTGTCAAAGATTCTTATATCCTTTTCACGGACAAAGTCGAAATTATGCATACTTGCTCTTCTGACGGTGGTTCCGGCCAGCTGAACTGGTTCAAGTTCAGCTACAGGCGTTATTGTGCCCAACCTTCCTACTCCCAGAGTTACACCCTTAAGCTTCGTAGTGGCTTGTTCGGCCGGGAACTTAAAGGCTATGGCCCACCTGGGTGCCTTCGTAGTGTACCCCAGTTCTTGCTGCAAATGAAGATCTTCCACTTTCACTACCGTTCCGTCAACCGCATAGTTCAGACTGGATTTCAATCCGGACCATTTCTTCCAGAATTCGATCACGTCTTCTGTGCCGTCTGCTATTTCGAAATTCGGCTCAACTTTCAGCCCGATTGTCCTCAGAAACTCAAGCTGTTCACTCTGGCTCTTCAGTCCAAACCTTTCGGGTTCAACAATCTGGTAGAAAAATGCACTCAGCTTTCGTTTGGATACTTCCCTGGGATCGAGCTGCCTGAGCGTTCCGGCGGCAGCGTTTCGAGGATTTGCAAACAACTGAAGATTACTCTCTGCACGAACTCTGTTGAGCTCGTTGAAGACATCCTTTGGTAAATACACCTCTCCCCTCAATTCTATCGAAAGGTCCTTCCTCAATCTGAGGGGAATGGATTTGATAGCTTTGATATTCTCGGTAACGTCCTCTCCGACAAAACCGTTTCCTCTCGTTGCACCTCTCAGAAGCAAACCGTTTTCGTACTTCAGAGAGATAGAAAGCCCATCAATTTTGAGTTCACAGACATATTGTACCGAATTAACGTTCAGTGCCTCTCTGATCCTTTTGTCGAACTGCATTACCTCCTCCGCTGAATAAGTGTTGTCCAGGGAGAACAGTCTATGCTCATGAACTACCTCTTTGAAGGAATCAATTGGCCTCAAACCAACCCGTACTGTTGGTGAATCAGGAGTCTTCAGTTCAGGGTATTGATCTTCAAGTTCAGTAAGCTCCTTCATTAGACGATCGTATTCAACATCAGATATCTCTGGATCATCGAGAACGTAGTATTTATGAGCATGGCGATCAATCTCTTTTCTCAGCTCTTCGATTTTCCTCTTTGCCTCTTCAAATGGAATCACGTTAACCCCTCCCGAAGAGGATCACGACTGCTACGGCATATTCTCGCTCGTGAGAGATGCTGACCGTCAGATCGACGTTACTCAGTAGCCGCTTCAGTTCTTCAGAGGGAATCGGTCTTCCCTCTTCGTCGACCAAAAACTGAATCTTCGAAAACTCAATGTCCTTACGCCCCGATGCCTTTACAAATGCCTCTTTGGCTGCGAAACGGCCGGCAGCAAACTCCATCCTTCTACGTTCATTCCCTAAACCGTCAAAGATCTCTCTTTCTTCCTTCCCGAGAATTCTCTTTGCAACGCCTTCCGTCATACGCGAAATATTGATGATGTCGATCCCAGTACGCATAATCCTTCTCAGACCTCCACAACGGTGACGCCGCTCCCGCCTTCTGAAGGCGTTCCAATTCTGAAGCTCTTAACGCCTCTTGTACGCCTCAAGTAGCTCCATACCCCTTCAGCAAGCTTGCCAGTACCCTTTCCATGAATTATGTAACCCTGCTTCTTACCATTTGTCTTCAGCATTTGAAGAAAGTCGTCGATAATTATCGGAACATCCTCGGTGATACTGCCTCTGATATCTATTTCCTGACTTATGCTCTGGTTCTCTAATTCAAGAGATGACAAACCGGATTCAGCAGTGACTTTTCCTATAACTTGGACCCGCGACAACGGAACCTTCAATGTGATTTTCCCCGAGTCAATAACTACTCTGTCTCCATCAAATTCACGAACTGTCCCTTCTGCGCCGCTGTCTATTAGCTTCACCGAGTCACCAATAGCTGGAATCACCGAATCTCCCTTATCAGTAGCAGCGCTTCCAAAGAGTTCAACTTCCCTCTTCAGTTCGTTCAGGCGTTTAACTGCCGCAACTTTGTCTCTTTCACTCGACGACCTCGACTGGCTGATTGCTCTTTCTATATCTTTGATTATGGAACCCAGTCTTTCCTCAAGTTCATCGATTTCTCTGCTTACTTCGCGGTATCGTTTCTCTTTGATCATCGAAAGCTTCTCTTCGAACTCCTGAACCTTTTCTTCAAGTTCATTTCTCGTCTTGAGAAGACCCCTTCTTTCTTCTTCCAGTGACGATCTTTCTCTGTGAAGTTTGCCAATTACCGCCTCGAGGTCTCTGGCTTCACTATCCATGTATGAACGGGCTCTTTCTATTATCTCCGGCGGCAGCCCCAGCCTTTTCGAAACTTCGATGGCATTTGACGAGCCGGGAATACCCATCAGCAGCCTGTAAGTCGGCCTGAGGCTCGAAACATCAAACTCGACACTTGCATTCTCTACGTCTGAGCGTTCCATGGCATAGAGCTTAATCGGAGTCAAGTGAGTCGTAAGGATCAGCCTGGACTTCTCCAGCAGCCTTTCGATTATCGCTATCGACAGAGCCGATCCCTCAACAGGATCGGTCCCGGCGCCCAATTCATCAAGCAACACAAGAGAGTCACCTTCAGCGCTTCCGATTATTCTTATTATCCTGGATATGTGAGACGAGAAAGTGCTCAGACTCTGCTCGATGGACTGCTCGTCCCCGATGTCCGCAAACAGCCTCCTGAAGAAGGGGATCTCCGATGATTGGTCCGCAAGTACGGGAAGACCGCAAAGCATGAGAAGCACTGCGAGACCTATCGTCTTCATTGCAACCGTCTTTCCCCCTGTGTTGGGACCCGTAATGAATACTCCACTTATCCCTTCTTCCATTGTGAACGTAATCGGGACCACGTTTTCATCATTGATAAGAGGGTGCCTGGCATCTTTGAGATAAAAACGCCTTGAAAGTGACGGTCCAATGAAGACCCCATTTCTCTTCTTTGCGAATCTGCAGGCAGCGTAAAGCGCATCCAGAATTCCAAGGGCCTCCAGTGATGGCTCGAGTCTTTCAAATGTGCTAAAGAAAAGGGTTGTTAGTTCTCTCAATATTCTTCTGATTTCCTCTTCTTCTCTAGATTGAAGAATTCTCATCGAGTCGTTTAGAGCAATGAGCTCCTGAGGCTCAAAATAGACTGTTGCACCGCTGCCCGAAGAACCGTGAATGACACCCTGATACTCATTCTTCTTGCCTGCCGAAAGTGGTAAAACGTATCTTCCTTCCCTGCTGAGTACCAAACTGTCTGTCAGACTGTCCTTGTACCTGTTCATTATCGAATCAAGCCTTCCCCTGAGGTTCCTGGCAAGGCTCCTAAGTTCATTTCTAATCTCCTTCAAGACGGGAGAAGCGTTGTCCTTAATCTGTCCGTCCTCTGAGATCTTCTTTCTGACATCGCCTATGAATCCGCGTTCACAGCCGAGAAGCGCTACTACCTCGCTCACAGCAGGGAAGTCTTGAGAAACACGATCGAAGAACTCCTTCAAACGACAAATGTTTTCCATTGTCACGGCGCTCCTGAAAAGCTCTTCCCCGCCGAGACTGAATCCCCGCTTAACCTTGCCTATATAATCGTTGAGATCATGAAAGACCGAGAAGGGTGGCTCACCTTCCCTCATCAGTATCATGTCAAACTCGCTAACTCTTCTGTAGAGAAGTCCGGTATCCTCGACCAGTGGCTTAAGAGCCTTTATCCTCTCTTTTCCGTACCTGGAAATTGCCTTTTCAGAAATATCGCCAAGAACTTTGTCAAACTCCAGCAATCGAAGAGCATCTTCATCGAACAATGAATCCATCCGGCAGCTCCACCTTCCTGATAATCTTCGGCATGAGTTTCTCTCTGTTTTTTTTGTCATAGACTGCGATTAGAGCATAGACCACCACTATGGAAGCAAAGGCAGTTCCGAGGGCAAGTACCTCGGATCCCAAAATCGTATTCATCGCTATGAGCGTGACTAGGAAAACAGCAAGGGGAATTCCGTATACAATCATGGACACTCTGGTTGCACTCAAATTTCCCGTCTCGATCTCAACTGTATCTCCCGAATGAACCTCCACTCCATTTTTCATTGCCTTTATAGTAACTTTCTTCTCGCTTAACGAGACACTGCAACTATTCTTCGAGCCGCAAGTCGAACAGGCCTCGGTACGAGCTTTTTCGAGGAGCACCATATCTCCTTCAAGCTCCTTCACAACAGCCAACTCTCTCATATTCACCTCCGCTAGAAACGGTAAGTAATCTCACCGCCCGCATGAAAAACTGGAAGAGTTTCCATTCCGAAGAACTGCTCAAGTTCAACTCCCAGCGAAACTCCGAAGGAAAGAAAACCTACCCGAACGTAGATAACAGGAGTAATCGAGAAGAAGATCCCAAACTTGTCAACGTTCGCCGTCACTAGGCCGACTCTGGAAACGACTCTTAGTCCCGCCGCCGATTTTTCGGTCAAATCGTAGGCCTGCCCTGCAAATACTTTTAATATCGTGTTGAAATGACCGCTCTTGTAGAACTCTTCAGATGAAGATGGGGACACGAAGGAGAAATTTCCTCCCAGTTCGAATGAGTTTTTTCCAATTTGGCTAATGACGTATGCTGCATTTATTCCATCGTAGACAAGCTCTCCACTTGCTGGAGCCATGCCGGAATAGTGCATACCATCTATAATCAACGAACCAAAACCAAGAGATCCTGTCATAATTACTATCAGGAACACGACTAAGGTCTTCACATAACACCTCCAGTTCAACGAAATTATAGCATGGGTTTTAGTGACACACCGAAGGCAAAGCGAGTTATGCGCTCCCTTTCCTGATGATGTTATTTCAGCAGAGCTGCAAAGTAACCAACCGTTCTGTACCTGTCTCCGATTACCGCACCGCTCGTCGTATTACTGAGCACATCCATAGACTCAAAGGACTCCCTAACTGCTACTATAGGACCTAAACCACAGGCAGTTATTCTTTTTTCCCTCGAGACATCGTAGGCCTCTCTATACTTCCTTTCTATCAGAAGACTGACAAGTTCGCTGTCTTTTTTCATAGTAATCTCGTGCGACTCGTAATGATTCAAATCAGATGACGCTATTATCAGGAGATCCTTCCGCTCCCTAGACACTTTCTCAAGAACTTCTGACACCATCAAAGCCGTCTCCAGCCTCTGATCCGTCATGATAATCGGGACGATTTTGAAATCATCGTAGAGGAATTGCAGAAAGGGAAGCTGGACTTCTATAGAGTGTTCATATAGGTGCCCGGCGGTATCGGAGACTATCATCCCATTTGACATGGCCATGATTCTCTTTCCGAGTTCATGGTCTATCTCCACACTACCCAGGGGCGTTTCCCAGGCTTCGTCAAGCCACAATGAGAGCCGTGTTCCCAGACCAGTATGGTTTGGTCCAATTATTACCACCGTCGCGGGCTTCATAAGTGAAGAGGCCTTCCAGTAGGCCCATGCAGCGACTGGGCCGCTCGCCATATAACCGGCATGAGGGACAATCAGGCCGATCGTCCCCTCACGCCTCTCAGAAGTCACTGGAAGGCTTCCAGGTCCCACTGGATGGAAGAAGCAATTCTTTATCTGGCTTCTAAGATCCTCACCGTCATCTGCGTAAAACTTCCCGCTGACAACGGGTCTCCTTATCACGGCTCAACCACCTCCGCTGTGATGAAGATAACCAATTCTCTCTTGTCGGATGTTCTGTTCTCTGTGGTGAACAACTTGCCAATGAAGGGTAGATCGCTTAAGAAAGGCATTTTATTCACTGTCACCGTATCTTTATTTGCTACTAGACCTCCAATTGTCAGAGTGTTTCCGTTGGAAATTATTAGCCTGCTATTTGCTTCCCGGGTCTTCTCTCCATAAAGGGTCCTTGTTCCATCGACATATTTCTCGGGCTCGCTAACCTTTATGTAGAGATCTAGCAGGATCTTTCCGTCATCGTTGACGGTAGGAGTTATTCTCAACTCCACTCCGGTATTGAGGTACTCGATAGTCTCTATCTCCACGGGGTTACCTTCGACATACTCAATTGTGCGGACGAGATATGGAATTGTATCTCCTATGTGAATCTTTGCCTCTTCACCACTCATGGAAACAATTGAAGGGCTGGATATGAGATCGGAATCATTGTCTCTATTGCTCAGATCAGCTTCTATTCTTGCCGTCGCAGTGTTGACTATGTCATCGATGAGCTGTGTTATATCCAGATAGTCAATGATTCTGAAGTCTAGATCGATCGAACCGTTTTCTATCAGAATCTCAGGACTGTTAACGCCTATTGCAGTCTTGAATTCTCTCTGAAGTTCATCCACAAGGGACTTATCGACAAGTCTTGTCTCTATCCTCACCTGTTTCTTCGGTTGCGCGAGAGAAGATCCGATCTCATCGAAAATGTTGTCTACCCTGGACTTCGCAAGCCCTCTCACAACAATGTAACCGTTCACTGGATCGGAAAGAACCTCTCCTCCGTAGAACTCAATCAATCTTGTCACCTCTTCAACATTGTGATAGACACGGTAAACAAGCTCAACATCGGTAGGTTCTTCTCCGGCCTTCTGTTCCTTCTTCGTGACTGCGTAGATGTCATCGATTTTGCTTATCTCGACCGGCTTTGTAGCATTGATGACTTTTACCAGCCCATCCCAGGTAAGGCCTTCAACAGACATTGTCACGTTCTCAACAATCTTGTCCACAAAGAGGAGCGAAATACCGAGCTTATCAGCAACCAACCTGAGAAGGGACTCTAGATCCTGGTCGGCCACGTTTATTCTGACCGTGGAACCCGTTACTACGACACCTTTCTCCAGAGGATCGACAGCCTTTCTCGAATCCTGAACGTCCTTGACCATCTTCTCTGCCGCATCGAGCAGAGCTGAGCTCTTTGACTTGATCAACAGCATCTGAAGGTCGTCGAAGGTCTGAACAGTTATTCCCTCGATTGATTCTCTAAGAAGATCGGCAAGTTCTTGAGGATTGACAGTCAGATCGGTGATGTATCTTGAGATCTCCTTGTCGGCGGCCGCCTCTTCAACTGTCCTGGTGACAATCATAAGTGACTCTGGCTCGCCAATTAGCAGCCACTGGCGTTCGAGGTCTACAAACTCCACTTTTAGGTCTAGCTTGGAGATAATCTCTTTGAGCTGAGTCTCGGTAACTAAACTCTTCTCGATTCTTACCGACTCCCGCTTCAAATCTACGGCGAGGATACTGAGCGCGGCTCTCGCGTTTTCGAGACCGACTTGAGTACCAATTCCGATGAGTCTGCCAGAGTATTCTATAATCGATCTGAGTTGAATCTCCGCCGCCTCCAGGAACTGTGTTATTTGCTCTATGCTCCAACCGCTGACGGGGGGAAGATCTTCGATCTTTATCTTCTCTTCTATTCCAGAAAATGATGCCGCTTCATCAAGCTCATTAATCAGCTTCTTAGCTACATCCACATGCGTTTTCTCGCCCACTATCAGAAGTCGGTCATCAAACTTGCCAATGTAAGTAGATACACCAATGCTATCCAAAGAATTATCTAAATCTTCCCTGATTCTTTCATCAGCAAGATAATCGTTGAACTCTTTGCTAACAATAACTATCTCGTAATCTAGGAACTTAGATTCTCCGACAACAGCATCTGACAGAATACTCTTCATGCGATCAATGTCGTTTATCTCACCTATCAACAAATACCTTGATTGAGTGATTTGAGTAAACACTACATCAAGCATCAGTTCATTAACCATTGCCTGAAGTACTTCGAACCTCAATGTCGAAGGCAGATCTACAAAGGAGAAGTGAACCTGCTGATTGTCTGCCAGGTAATCAATGACTGCCTGGGCTTCGTCAATGGACTCTCTGGTGCCAATTATCAGGTATCCACCGCTCACATTGAAGACTCCGGAAAGCGAAATCTCTTTCGCGAGCAGATAAGTTTCGAGCGTCTCGGCGTCGATTCCGGAAAGCTTCTTTGCGAATCTGAATTCATTTACTATTCCAGCCTTCTCGCTTACAAGCCCACTGAGAACCTGCTCGAATTCGCCTATATCCTCGCCCGTACCTATCATGAAGACCCTGTCTCCGACCGGCTCAAATTTCAGTTTAAGCTCCATAAGTCCCGCTATTGTCTCGAACTGCTCAATTTCTGTCCCTTCCGGCAGAGTGAATGTCACGTACGATATCGAACCGTCGGCCGACGTTCCGCTTGCGTCTATCCCTATCCGAAGGGAGGAAACGAGCTCCTGCGCTCTAGCAAGGGAAGGCTTTGTTCCGACAATTATAGCGTAATCGCCGGCTTCAATTACGCCAACCGGTATCTGAATCGAATCGAAAGCTGTCTCTAGCTGGCCTGGAGTGAGGTTCTTCGGAAGAATTGTTATCGTGTACGACAGAGGTCCTTCGTCAACTTCTGCCGTTCTTCCGAGAGAATCGTAGACCTCGAGCGCCATCTCAACATCGGTCTGGCTTCCCACAAATACAAGCGCAGTATCTCCTTCGAGTATCTCTACATCAATTCCAATGAGCCTGAAAAGCTGATTCAGCAACTCGGCAGATACACTTTCCTTAGGCTCGAGAATCTCAAAGACGTTCCTTACGCCCGATTCGCCGGTGGAAACCCACACAAGCTTCTCAACAAGCGCCTGAGCATTCTCGATAGAATCTTTCGTTCCGATCAAGAGTAAGACATTGCCAACGGCGTCTAGATCGACTTTGAAGTCAAGTTTATCGAATATAGTCGAGAGAGAATTGAGATCAAATCCCTCTGGCAACGAAAGAGTGGCGAACTCAATTTCCTCTGCTACGGGCTTTTTATCTTCCGTCTCGAATCTTGAAAAGAGGTCGACTGCTTTCCCGTTATTATCGCTCGAGCCTATGAAGACCAGGTAGTCGGAAACCTCTACAATCTTCACAGGTATGTTGAGAGATGCGAGTAGCTCTCTGAACTGGTCGATCCAGATCTCTTCCACCTTCTCAACGATGGAGTATTCAAGACTCTCAACACTTCCTATTCCAAGAGTTGCTGAGATAGAGCTTACAAGTTCTCTGAATCGATCCACATTGCTTTCAGTACCTATTACTACGATATCTCCTCCCACAGGAAGGATCTCAACACTTAGGGAGAGACTTTCAACGAGGGCGGAGATCTCCGCAAACGATAGTCCCTCACCAAGCGGAATTACCGAGTAGATTCTTTTCTCGTCAAAGGAAGGGTCTTCAGGCGTGAGATATTCAACTACCTCCTTCGCAGTTCTCAGATCGCTGTCGGGACCTATTAGCATCACTTCGCCGTCAACTTGCACCGAGGAGATGTCGAGTGCCATGTCGCTCATTATCTTTTCGAGCTTCTCAAGAGTCAGGTCGACAGGTAATTCTATAAGTCTGTAAGAAACTCCCTTTCCCAGTCCGCTTCTGATTACTTCGTCGAGGAGAGCAACAGCCATATTGACATCATCTTCAAGGCCGGAAATCGACATGCTCTGTCCCAGTTTCGTATATGAGAGACTGAATCCCGCCGACACCAGAATCTCCCTGAGTTCTTCATAAGTCATTCCCGATGGAACCGAATACAGAGTAGTCAGTTTCTTTGTCTTAAGTTCAAGACCGTCCATAACATCGGGAACTCTATTAAGCTCATCGGCCGGACCTATCAACAGGTATCCCTGACTGCTCTCATGGAAGACCTCTACTGCAAAGTTCATGGCCCGGAAGAACTCGGCAAGAGTCTCTCCAGTCCATCCTTCAAGCCTGGGATAGAACTTCGCTGTCAGTTCCACTGCTGACGGTTCAGAACCGATCTCCTGCATGAGATTCTCAAACATTCCTATATCGTCCGCACTACCAACCGCCACAATTCTGTCACCTTCTCCGTAGATCTTCAAAGAAGAGCCCATACTGGAGAGAAGCTGATTCAGAAAATCAGTACTCTGGTAAATTCCCGTGAAAATCCGCATCTCTTGAGTCTTTTCGGTAGGCTCATCTGACGTAAGGCGGGAAAGGATGTCCCTAACCTGTTCGATCTCTCCCTCCTTACCGTAAACGACGAAGCTGCCTCGGATTTCCAGAACCGACATTTCAAGTCCCAGCGTATTGATTATCCCGTTGAGTTCTTCTATAGTGACTTCACGAGGCACGATAACGGTCACTTTGTGCTCGCTTATGATGTCGTTTCTTATCTGTACGAATCTTCCAATTTCCTTTTCGGCACCTATGATCACAAGCTTTCCCGCCACAGAAAGAGGGTATGTGTCTATACTGAAAGCCGAGATAACCGACTGAGCTGAGGCTAGGTCGAAGCCGTCACGAATCTCCACAACCATATAGCTTTGCTCGCCGTTAACAACCTGTACCTCTCTGCGAGAGAGAATAGAGGTTATGGTCTCCAGGGCCTTCGAAATATCGTCTCTTCGGCCAACGACTATGACTCCGGTAGGTGTGCTGAGCAGATCGACTCGGATGCCGAGCCTGGCGAAGATCGTTCTGAAGCTTTCCACTTCTTCAGACGGGATTTCTACAAAGTCAAAGACATCCGGTTCGTCGCCCCTGGGAAGGACAACTCCTTCGGCAAGTTCACCAAATACCTTAACAGTCTGAAGGACATCACTTTCCGGTCCGATTACCATCGATCTCCCATCCACGGTGACAACCGTAACGGCAAGACCCATCTTCTCCAGCATAGCCTGAAGATTCTGGATAGAAGGAACCGTCTCGACTATCTCGTAGTAAGGCTTCTCAAGGCCTGCTAACCTCACCGTCTCTGAATGTATCCTGTTCAGTATTTCCGATGGGCCCACTAAGAGATATCCAGACTGGACAGGAGTTGCACTCACCTTCGCCCAGTCCTTCTCTCCCAGGAAACCTCTCAAATACGCAACAAGCTTTCCCTCTTCCCATCCAGCCGGGTTGTTGAAAAATCTCGACTCGACAGTTTCATCCTGTTCGGCCTTTGAAAGTACTGAACGGATCACTTCATTCGCCTTTTCCGCCTCTTCCTCGGTTCCAACAAGGACGACTCCCGAAGGGGACGAGAGAAGTTCGACATCTAGTTTAAGGCTGTCGAGTATGGCTTTAAACTCATCAATTCTGTCGTCCGGGATCTCTGTGAACGAGTACTTCAGCTCCTTGTCAGTCTCCAAAATCAACGTTCTTTCATTTATCGAGTTTACGACACTTGCTGCATCTTCGAGATCCTCGCCGTAACCAACAAGTATCACGTTACTCCCAAAGCTCAAAGCCGTGGCATCGATCTTCAATTCAGAGAGCACCTGTCGTATTGTTTCGAAACTGCCTTCATTTGCCGGCATTATCAAATAGTCATATTTTCTCGAGCTTAGGGGAGCCTCCACGTCACTTCTGAGCATCTTAATGAGCTCAACCGTCTTCTCAACACTCTCCTTGATGCCCACTATGAGATGCTTGTTCTCTACAGGCAATATCGTGACCTTAAGGCCCAATCTATCAAGCAGAGTGTCGAGTTGATCGATAGCGGGTAGGGAGTCCTCAATAACGAAGAATGGATCCTCTATTCCGGCTAACCTGGAAGCCTCGGCAACCAATCTCGACACTACTTCTTCGGGACCGATCACAATATATCCACTGGTAGAAGGAGTGATAGAGATTCTAGAGAAATCGTCGACGCCGAGAAAGTCAGTGAAGTAACTGGCATACTTGGCATCGTTCCATCCGGGGACGAGGGCTGCAACGTTTGAAACCCTGTCTGGTTGCCCTTCTGATTCGTCAAACAACGCTTCTCTCTCAAGAATCGCATTGACTGTCTTGACCGCTTCTTGCACCTTGCCTGCATCGCCGATCATAAGAACTCCAGTAGTGGATTGCAAAAGCTCTACTCCCGAGTTCAGCTTGTCAAGAATAGTCTGGTAGCTACCGATGTCTGCACTTGGTATTCCCGTGAAGGCATAAATCGGCTCATATACCTGCGGGGTGGTCCTCCTGCTAAGAATGTCTTCAACCACGGCCGCCGTTCTTGCAACGGCCTGCTGCGACCCGATGGCTATGACTCCGGATGGGGAGGAAATAAGAGACACATCGATCGCGAGTCGCTCAAAAATTGCGTTAAAGCTACTCATGTCGTCAGCAGATATGTCTAGAACGCTGTATTCAACAGCTTCGGGTGCAGTGACATCATAGGTCACCGAATCCAAAAGCTGATCTATTATCCTGCCGGTGCGCTGAACATCATCACCGGAACCAATTACTATTGTGGAACTTCCCATGCTTACCAGATCAACAAGGACTCCAAGTCTCGAAAGCAGACCTTCAAGATCTTCGACGGGAGGTATTCTCTCAAGTACTGTGAAGGCCGGATCTTCAAACTCTCTGAGCCTTGATATTTCGCCTTCTAACGCCTCCATGAGAGCTTTTGGTGTTAAAGCAACGAATCCTGTGGAAGAAGGGACTATAGAAATCCTGTCGAAGTCATCGGCTCCAAGAAATAGTCTCAGATACTCGCTGACCCTGGCAATGTCCCAACCGGGTATTGCCTTGATATCGAGTGAGATCCTTTCTTCTCTGTCTACTTCCACTGCCTGAAGCTGCAAATACAGAGCCTTGAACTTAAGAAGATCCTCTTCATTGCCAATCGCGATTATTTTGTCAGCAACGCTTACTGCAAAGACCCGATAATCTAGCAGTTCAAGCGCCGGTTCCAGAGACTCGACCGTAATTCCCGCCGAAAGAGGAAGAAGGAGATAACTCTCGTACTTGTCCTGAAGTGGAACATCTTCAGCCGCTCTCGAGTTAATCGCTTCTATCAACTCTTCTGCGCGATCCAGTTCCGATTCCGCGCCTATTGCAACTACACCGGTGGGAGTATCCAGCAGTTCGATTTCTATCTTAAGCCGGTCGATTATGGGCAGAAATTGCTCTGTTGAACCCGATCGAACATCAACAAATCTATAATTCAGTTCTAATTCAGCCGTAACGCTTTCGGAATGAGCCATTACCGATTCAACTACGTCAAGTGCTTTCAGAAGTTCCTCTTCAGAGCCAACCGCGACGACCCCCGTCGAGATCTGAACCAGTTCAGATGTTATTCCGAGCCTCTCCATAACTGTTTCGAGAGGAGCTACATCTTCGGGTTTTACCGGCAAGAAGATGAACGTTTTTGACACCACAGTATCTTCGACGGGCTTCCCTTCGGGGTATATTGCCTCTATGAGTTGATCAATGATTTGATTTGTCTGAACGACACTCTCTCGATTTCCAACAATCAGATACTTATCCTCAACCGGAATTATCTCAACCTTGATGCCCATTGCTCCGATAAGGAGCTCAAGCTGATCAAGCGGTGGAAGCCCTCGTTGAACAACAAAGTGAGGATCCTGAATCTCCTGAAGACGACTGACTTCAGCCTCAATTGACTGGAGAATCTCAGCTGGACCCGCGACGATATAGCCGCTTACCGAAGGAGAGATAGATACTCGAGAATATTGATCCTCATTCAAAAAGTCTTTCAGATAATTGGAGAATACTTCATCGCTCCACCCAGCGACTCTTCTCACAAAGGTCGAGATGTTCCTCTTGTCTTCGGTGGTATCGAACTGCTGTTTCTGTTCGTCAATTATCTGCACTACCGATTTTGCTTCTGAGACCTCTTCAGACGATCCAATTACAAGAACACCCGATGGAGAAGATAGCAGTTCGGCATTCAGTCTCATCTTTTCGAAGATCAAAGAGTATTCTCCAATTTCGTCGGAAGAGACAGGCACAAACTCGAACACGATTTCAGAATCAACCGTTGAAGCGCGCTTCTCAAGAATTGAATCTGCAACTTCAATCGCTCTGGAAACTTCTCCGTCGTTTCCGATAATTAAAATACCTGAAGGGGATTCAAGTAACTTCACTTCCATCCCTATACTCGAGAAGATCTCAGTGAAAGCAGGCATATCTTCTCTTGAGATACTGGAGACCTCAAATGCAGTCTGCTTCATTTCCGATTCGTCGCCAATCGCCTCCAGAAGTCTTGAAACAAGCTCTTTCGCCTGATTAACACTTGTGGAAGATCCAATAATAACGAAATAATCATCAACCTTCAGAATGTCGACAATGATTCCCAGTCTCGATAGAAGAGAGTTCATCTCATCGAGTGAAGGCATTCTTCTCTCAATCGAATAAGAAGGGCTTTCAATACTGCGCAGTCTCTCAAATTCGCTCTCAATACTCTCCAGTATTGACTGAGGGCAGTTGACTATATATCCCCTTGCGGTTTGAACCAGTGAGACGCTGGCCGTTTTCTCAACTCCAAGCACAACTCCCAGATAGGAAAGTAGTCGGTCAGAATCCCAACCGGGCACTCCCGAAAGCTCCTTGCTGATAAAAGCCCCTTCGACACTTTCAGAGGTAAGAATCTCGTCGTGCAACGCTCTGAAGAGTTGAAGATCATAGCTGTCTCCAACGACGACTATTTTGTCGTAGACCGGAGTTATTATGAGGTCGAAATTAAAGACACTGATTACGGAGTTGATCGAGGCAATCTCAATTTCAGGCTTTGAAGAAATGATCAAATATGATCTATCCCCATCTCCCTGGTGAGGAAGCGATGATGTCTCTTTCTTCAAGATCTCTTCAACGATGCTCTTCGCTCTTGCTAACTGTGCCTCGACACCGATTCCGATTATTCCTGCAGGGGTCTCCACTAGATCTATTTCATAACCCAGCCGGGAAAGTATCTCGTCTAAACTACTGACCATAGCCGGTTCAATATCTATCAAACTGTAACTTCTCGGACCTGTCTCAATTGTCTCGATTCTTGACAGGACAGAGTTTATGACCTCCATCGCCTTCTCAAGTCTCTCTTTCGTAGCTACAACTGCCACACCAGTAGGAGTGTTGACGAATTCAACTGAAAGGCTGAGTTTGTTTAGAAGTTCACTAATCCCCTCAACCTCTGGGTAAGGAAGGTTAATGAATGTGAACTCGTAATCTACCGCAGTATCCGAGACATCACCCTGAACAGGAAGGCCGCTGCTAAGCTGTCGGACAAGCTTAGAGGCCTCTTCAACGTTCTCCTTTGAACCAACGATCATAAACTGGTTTTCAACGGGGACAATCGTTACGGCGATACCAAGTTTTTCCAGAAGAAGCTCAAACTGTGCGAGGGATGGAATCGATGTCTCCAGTCTAAAAGATGGATTCTCAAATCCTCTCAATTTTTCTGCTTCTGTAGAAATCGCTTCCAGTAAAGGCTGTGATGCAATGACTATATAACCGCTGCCTGATGTTGTAAGTGTTATTTCGGAAAAGAGCTCCGATCCCAGGAAGTCGTTGAGGTAAGCCCTGAATTTCTCAATATCCCAACCGGGGATCGCCATTATCTGGAGAGATAACCGGGTCTCCTGACTTGAGATACGATTCTCAACCATTTCGGTTATTCTAGGGATTCTTTCTTCGATGACGCTCTCTATCTCTGCAAGCCTGTCGGGGTAGGCTCTAATCACCAGCAGACCGGCAGACTCGATAAAGTTGGCCGTCTCGTTCTCGATAAGGATCGTCTGGAGCAATTCACCCAAACCTGAAGAATAGACTTCTGGCGAAATTTCAAGAATGGATTGCTTTGTCACCCTGTATATCTGCTTTTCGTGCTGCTCAAGTTCAAAAACGGCCTTATTCATTATCTCGGAAGGAGCGTACATGAAGACCAATCTGTCTGCGATCTGCTCAACTGTATACTCCTCTTCAACAAGACCCTGAGCCGCGTAGAAAGTTCTGAGGAAAGCAGATACTTCCTCAAAGGAATCATTAGCCTTGAGCTCGAGGTATGTGCTTGCATAGTCTTCAAAAGCAATCCCTGTGAAAAGCGAAAGGAGATACTCGGCCGTTCCGATTGAATTCTTAGAACCCTTGAGTATATATCCCTTTCTTTCTCCCAGCGCCTCTATAGCTGCCCCGGTAATACGTTGAACCTGTGACAATATTGATTCTTCTATAGTGAGGTGATAGTTCACAATAGTGTAAGATACATCTGTCGAGATCTCAAACAAAGAGTCGACGACCTTCTGAAGAACTGGAACGAGGTAATTGGGCAATTCAAACGTAACCTTTCCGATCGGTTCAAAGGTTCTGTCGACAGAGAGATCCTCGTACACCGCATAGCTCTGAAGAATACTGAAAATCGTCCCTACCAGAGTGTTGTCTTCTGTCAAGCCCGATCCCGATGAGCTGCCTAACTTCAATACATCTTCAATCAGAAAGAAGTTGTCAGGCAGAGTGATCGTTATTCTCGTCTTGCTGGAGTCGAGGTCTTGTGAAGTAACGTACTCCCTGTAAAGGTCTATATACTCATACAGAGCGGTTACCTGGGCAGCATTTCCAGAAAAGATCAGTTTGTTGAACTCCGGAATGCCGACTATTGTTAGGCTGTCAGAGAACAGCGTTGTATTGAGTTTTCTCGCCAGTTCATAGTATGCAGTGAGAGGTTCAATGTCAATGTTGGTTATCTCCCACGGAACCGTGTATTCCCTCGTGACTGTGTTTGTCGTTAGTGCGGCAGAAAGCGTCATGTGAGTCTGAAGATCTCCAAAAACCATTAGAGAAGCCTCGTTTGGCAGATACTCGATGAAGCTGTTTACAGGAAGAGTCTTCCTTAGCCTTTCAATCTGCTCGGAGACAGATTCTCCCTCAACGTTGAACTCCACACCGATGTAGGTCTTCCAGAAGGCGTTGACCAAATCCTGAACTTCTTCAGGGGTACCCAGATAGAATGTTCCGTCGGTCAAAAAGGAGTATGCTATTCTATCTCCGAGTGAGGTGAGAATGTTTCTGAGAATGTCCTCGGGCATCGCAAGAGAAAAACCGACAACGACCTCCTCGTTTCTGACACTTGGAGATATGACATAAGAAAGATCAAGCATCTCTTCTGAGAAAAGGTACGTCATCGCAGTAGAAACAGTCATACCGTATGTTGTGAACTTTTCGATATCTACGTTTATACTCGATCTGAAGAATCTCAACGTGACTATATTCTCCATTATCGTGACTTCGGGCTCATCAATTGCCGGAATCAACAACGCAATATTGACAGAAAGCCTCTTCGGATCCTGTCTGGTCCACAGCCCCTCTACGGGACCCATACGGAGCGGGAGATTCATATTCCTGCCACTCACTCCGCTAAGCGCAAGAGAGTATATTGTCTTGGAAGGATTTGACTGAATGTTGTAATCAGTGACTGTGTCCTTGAAGATCATCGTCACCGTTACTGATTCAGCATCCATAGACGGCATAACAGAATTTAACTGATTGGAGAAACCTATACAGAAGAAACCCAGAACTAGAAACATGACCGCTATTCTTCTCACACGAATCACCCCATATTCACCCTCGAGTTTACGATCTAAAGTACTTCACAACAACAAAGCTGTTCGTGCTCGTGTCGTTAAGCAACACAGCAAATTCCGTAATTCCGTATACAATGTAAGAGGGAGCCACCTGCTCTCCTACCCTTACGGTAATCTGTGACTGTCCTGCCTCAAGAATCGCATAATCAACTTTGTTCAATCTATAGTAAGCTATGTATTTGACATCGGCAGCTTCTTCGCCCACTTCTAGCATGGACTTTATAACTTCCAAAGGACTAGCATAAAGAGGAAGGAAGTGATTTCCCAAAGTAACGCTGCTTACTACTCTGCTAGTATCGATAGGATCGATTTTGATTCTGCCTGCCGCCACATCGGCAATTTCCACCGGTTCCAGAAGAAATGCCAGCTGGACGCCGCCCGTAACTAACAAAGTTATTGAAATAACGATTGCCAGAATAGTTTTCTCCATACAATCAACTCCGCCTAGAAGTTTCCCGTTACTGTAAGATCCGTCTTTAGCTCAAGAGAGAGATTCGACGGAATGTTCGATTCTGGAAGAATCGGAAATCCAAGATTCGATCTCAGTTCAAGCTTTCTGACGAGTATCTTTGGCTCATTCACTATCATTTCCACTAGATCAAGAATATCCCTCGAGCTGCCAGTGACTGTTATCCCTTTGTAGTCACCAGGTCTAGTCTCTATCGGAATTTTTTCTTCGAGTTCTTCTAGATAGCTTCTTGTGCTCATTGAACCGATCGCTTCGTTTCTGACCCTTGAAAGCAACTGCACCCCGAGATAAGCGCTCTCAAGTCCGTTCACTTCGTCTATGAGTAAGGATGTGTTCTCAAAAGTATTGTAAGAATACAAAACCACCAGAAAGAGAAAGCCGATGATAGTCAAGGCGATCAAAGACCAAAATGCAAGTCTTGAATTCATACCCTTTCTGTCAAGAAAACTGAGCTTCCTGTTCAGCTTATTAGCGTAGTCTCTGTGAATGAAGTAGCTATCGTTACCGTCAAAT
Source organism: Mesotoga sp. UBA6090 (assembly GCF_002435945.1). Lineage (NCBI taxonomy): Bacteria > Thermotogati > Thermotogota > Thermotogae > Kosmotogales > Kosmotogaceae > Mesotoga > Mesotoga sp. UBA6090. Next base: position 24,469 of record NZ_DIXC01000052.1, on the reverse strand, counting down.
GACTCTTGACTGGCAGAGATATCTACCTCTTCAAAATTGAACTCGTCCTTTTCACTCATCATTGCCACCCACCTTTAGATCGACGAGTTGAAGCGAGTAGAGCTCAGCAAAATCCAGATTTCCCCTCACACTTGGGTTGGCAAGAAGAGTCGGCGTGCTTTTCGGAGTCGGAAAAGAGACATCCTCGCCTTCAAAAATCAGATAATAGAAGGAATTGCCGACTCCGTTTTCAAACTGAATTCTAGAAGCTATTGTTTTCATCGCATTTTCATCTTCAAGATAGGCCTCTATTGTCCTAAAAACGTCCATTTCGACTGATTTTGAGTTAACATGCGCGCGAAGATCATTCACCTGTTTGCTCAGTTTATTCTTCATTACTGTATACTCTTGCTTTTTATTGTAGATCATTTCGATGTCTGCTTTAAGATTGCCCGTCAGATACGTCCCGGTATTGTCGAAGAGGTAACCTTTCATCCTGGAAACCTGCCTCAACCTTGTCTCAAATGCCTGGGTAACAAAGAAACGAGACCCCAGAACTAGAAGGGCAATTATCAGCAGGACTATAAGAGAATACTTAAGCCTTGAGACCCGCTTCTTCCTTGAATACAAGTTTACGTCGACCAAGTATCTCACCACCTCTCATAAGCAGTCCAACCGAAATGTAAGTTATCCCGCTTGTTTCCTTCATTTTCAGAGGCATGCTAACTACCTCTGTTTCGTCTCCGAGAATTCTCTGGAAAGCTCTTGAATAAACAGCTGTAGAAAGACTTGACTGTCCCACAACAAAAAACCTGGTGAAGAGAGCCTCATCAGCCGCAGAAGTGTTTGGCGAGTTTGACATCGTGTTAGTAAGATACATCCTTAACTGATAGGAGATCAGTCCCTCGAGTCTCTCCGAAGCTTCTTCAATTAGTGAATCATAGTAAGCCTTAGAACCAATAAGAAACTCCCTCTGAATATTCGTGTTTGGAGAGAGCGAATTGTCCTCCTTGAAACCGCTTGCCACCTGATCAAAGCCATCGTTGATGTAATTAAGGCCCACTATTTCTTCTCCCCTTAATGTAAGGAGAAGCGAATAGCTTCTATCAACTATGAAAACAATGTTGTTGCCCTCAAAGACGCTTGTTTGAGCCATTTTGAAAATAGAGAAGGGCTTCACATCAACAATGTTCGGCTCAGGGAAGCTCTTCCCCGTAAGTCCTGCAATGAATTCAAACACGGCCTTTCTCTTGGTTATAACAAAGGCTGGAACGAGTCCACTTTTTAGAGAAGCTATCGAGTTCAAGCAGGCAACATTCACTTCGTCCGGCGGTAATGAAAACTGGGAAGCAGCCTTGAAGCTGGCAACATTGTGCAAATTCTTTGTCGACTTTACTCGAGGAACCTCCAGATGCTGAAAGACAACATCTCTTGGATGAAAGGCAGTAACAAAAATCTCATCGGCCGGAATCGTATTGTTCTCCATGAAGACTTTGGTTGATTCCTCAAGCGAGTTTGCACCCATCCTGAGCACAGAGAAGACTGGCTTTAGATACCGACCTTCAACTACAGCTCTCACGATCTCAGTGTAACCCTCGTCAGAATTTACGGCAGTTATCATATTCTGAAACATGTTTACCCCCAAGTCTCAATAAGTGACTTTCCCCGTTACCGGCCGGATAGTCAACACACTGCCATCAGCAAAGTTCAATGTCGTCGACCCGCTAAGAATGGCGATAGATCCATCCCCATTGAAGCGAATCCTAAAGTTCTCACTGTTCTCCCAAAGACAGTCTTCAAAAACCGCCCCAGTTGTCGAAGACACTCTCTTCGACCAATAATCATAGAAAACCTCTACAGGCCTGGAACGAACGACAGCCTCAAGACGCTGTCTTTCAATAAACGAATCGAAAGCAGTTTTGCTGAGGCTGATTTTCAGGCTACTTATGATTTCAGATGAAACGAGTACTACGCCGCTGATGCACAGAGAGACCAAAACCAGACAGCACAAAAGCTCGGTTAAACTCATCCAATACTTTGCTCCATCGCAAAAACAGCACCATATATGGTTATTGCAAGGAAACCAATGAACCCACCTATAAATAATATCATTATCGGCTCAACAAGCGAAACAAGTTTCTTGAGTGCATTCTGGACCTGCATGTGATAAAAATCAGCGACTTTGAACATGACTTCGTCCAGTTTACCGGTCTCCTCTCCCGTGGCCACCATACTAACGACTATCGGTGGAAAGACCTTCTGATGCTCAAGAGAAGCGCTGATACTCTCGCCTCCCTTAATGCTCACTATTGCATTGGTTACTGCTTTCATAACCCGGGGGCTTTGTGAGACCTCTCCAGCAAGCTCCAGAACCGTTGGAAGATCAACTCCACTTGCGACTAGAACTGCTGTCGTTCTAGTGAATCTTTCCATAGCGGTCATATTTCTCAGGGTTCTTACCGGGGGGATTAGCTTTCCAATACTTTCTTTAACAATGTTACCGTATTTGCTCTTGAAGAAGAAGAAACCTCCGATCAGCAAGCCGAATAGCAAAACCAGAAGTATCGGCCACTGGTTCTTCAGAATATCGTTCATACTAAGAAGAAGAGCCATTGTCCCCTCAGGCTCAAAGTTTCCTCCAAAAGCGTCGATCAAGTTCGGAAGTATAAAAAAGGAAATCATCCCCACAATTCCAACTGCAAAAACCATCATGAAAAGAGGATAAGCCATGGCCGATTTGACCTGGTTCTGAAGATCAACCATTCCCTCATAAAAATCTGCAACTCTTTCAAGCGATTCATCAAGCACCCCTCCTGCCTCACCGGCCTTAACAAGGTTGGTGAACAGGGGTTCAAAGACACCTGATCTCTCAAGAGACTCACTGAAACTTATTCCGCCCTCTATGTCTAAAACAACACGGGCTATGATCTTTCTGAATCTTCTAGAAAACAGAACCTGACTCGAAAGAACCTGAAGCGCTTCTCTTATCCTGACACCAGAGGAAACCATCGTGGCCAACTGTCTCGAAAAGATACTGACTTCCTTCTGCGAGGCGGGAAACAACGAAGCCTTAGTTAAGCTGCGAGTCGATGATGATTGCTTAATGGAACTGACAACATAGCCCCTGCTGGAGAGGATTTGGAGTGCCTCTAGTTTGGAATTTGCGGTGAGCTTGCCTTTTTCGGGCCTTCCTTTGATGTTGATCACTTCATAACGGAAATCAGGCATTTTTCACTCCACTTCTCTCAAAAGACAGACTGCATGAGCGCGAACAAAATCAGGGCTGCTGCCGTTCCCCGACTTTGGTTTGATATTCACGAACTCACTTCCTACTCCAAGAGCTTCAGCGACATTTTCGATCATTGATCGAACAAAGCCAGCCAGTTTCACGCTTTCTATGACGACAACAGTATCGACATTCAGCAGTTGCCAACGTCCCTTTATTGCTCCAGATATCTCAGATAAAAACTCCAAGCTTCTTCGCTCTCTATTCAAGTCGTTCTCTGGAAACTCAGTACCGATATTCCCCAAAGATGCTGCGCCCAGAATTGCATCCACAATCGCGTGACAAAGGACATCTCCGTCAGAGTGACCAGAAAGGTAAAGGGAATCAGATACTCTAACGCCTCCAAGAAATAATCCTTTATTCCCAACTATTATCGGATGAACATCATAACCGATTCCTACCCTGATATTCATATGAGCCTAATCGGCATTATGATATAAGTGTATCCCTGCACATCTACAGGGTTCATCTGGAGCGGGCTGTTCGAGTCGACAAAGTTCAATTCCACCGAGTCGGAATCAATCTTCTTCACCGACTCAGAAAGGAATCTGGGATTGAATGCTATAACGATGTTGTCACCCTCTTTGTTCGCTCCAATAACCTCGACTGATTCTCCGTGATCTGGACTTCTGGCAATAATCTTGAACTGCTCATCGTCTATCTCAAATTTGACCGAGTCGGATCCAAGTCTTGCGGCAATCGATGCTCTTCTAACAGCATCAGAAAAAGTCTCTGTCGGGATCACCACTCTTGCTTTGAATGACTTTGGAAGGACTTTTCTATAGTCAGGAAACTCCGCATCAACTACTTTAGTCACTATCTCGGTTCCATCAAAGGAGAACTGCACCCGCGAACCATCATAAGTTATCTTCATAACATCAGACATTGCGGCTTTCAGGCTGTTCTGAAGATCCCTCATGCTCTTCAACGTCAGCAAAAAGTGATCATCAATGTTAAGATCAATTCTCTCCTCGGAAAGGGCCATTCTGAAACCATCCGCAGCCACAAGGCGAAGATACCCGTCATCAAATTCCCAGTAGACACTGTTCAAATTCCTCATAAACTCGTCTCTGGCTGCGCAAAAGATGACTCTTTCAACCATTAGCTCAACTGAAGATACTGAAACTGTGAAGTCAAGTCCCCCAGCTGCTGGCTCGATATCCGGGAAGTCATCAGGGTCCATTGTTGGCAGAGTGAAACGTGCACTGCCCATTCGGATAACCATGTTAGTTTCTTCCGTCTCAAAGATAACTTCTCCTTCAGGCAGATTTCTGACTATCTCGAGAACCAAGCGCGCATCGATAACGAAATTGCAGCTTCCATCTATATGCTTTGGTTTCAGCTCGGTAGTGATCGCTGTCTCTAAATCGGTAGCTACAAGCTTAATTGTCGACTCATCCTTCATTGAAAAATATATGCCTGAAAGAATCGGCTTGACATTCTTTGGAGCGACTGCTCCAGAAACCGACTCTAATCTCGTGAGGATTTCGGAACGAGCTACGACAAATTTCATCATCCACCTCCACTTGATGAGCGTTTCATAAATTATAACATCTATATGGCATAATCATTATGAAAAGCGATGACGATAGATTCCTTCTGTCGAGGAGCAATCACTTATGAACATAGAGAATATTCACACTTGGGTGATGAAACCAATTCAGGCTATCGATTTGCAGAGGAGGCTTAGGAAACGCCTCGTATTTGAGGATTACGCAGGCCTGCCCGAACTGATAGCCGGGGTCGATGTTTCCTTCCCTTCAAGAGATATCGCCCTCGCCGTAGTTGTGATTATGGAATTTCGGTCGCTACGTGTGATTGACTACTTCCACTCCGTTGAGAGAATCGATACACCTTACATTCCGGGACTTCTATCTTTTAGAGAAGGCCCGATAATAGTGAAGGCTCTCTCGAAATCCCCTGAAGTCGACCTGATTTTCTTTGATGGACATGGAATAGCGCACCCAAGGGGTATTGGTATAGCTTCACACATTGGTCTCTTTGTGAAGAAACCAACCATTGGAATCGCCAAAAGTCTTCTATACGGTGAATTGAAAGACTATCCTGAAGAGAAGGGGGAGAAAAGCCCAATTCACGATCCCGATGGACGACTTCTTGGATATGCCCTTTGCACAAGGAAAGGTGTAAAACCAGTTTTCGTTTCGCCAGGGAATCGAATTACTCCAGAATCTGCAGTTGATCTGGTCTTAAAAACTACAGGCAAGTACAGAATACCTGAACCGACCAGGCAAGCTCACATCCTAACTCAAGAACTGAAGGGTCAACTTATCCTGTAGAACACTATTGAAGCGGCTCCTTTTATTCCTGCATTCTCCACAAGTTTGCTCAAAGTTATACTGAAGGTTCCGTTGAAAGATGGCATTACGTATTCCGGCATCTTTTTCTGGATGCTGTCAATGAGCAAGTCTCCCGCCTTACTAATTCCACCGCCAATTATTATGTGTTCGGGATTGAATACGTGTATGTAATTACTTATTGCCGTTGCTAGAGCTCTTGTTGCTCTTTCAACAACAATCGTTGCTGCATGATCACCCGCTCGCGCGGAATCGAAGACAACTTTGGCAGTTATCTCGGGCGAGGCAAAAATCAAAGACTCGGGAAATCTCTTCGAAAACTCCCTGGCCATGTTAACGATGGCGGTAGCTGACGCAAGCGATTCAAGACATCCATGAGAACCGCAGCCACAGAGCGGACCCCCGGGTTCGACAATAGTGTGTCCAAGTTCACCAGCATAGCCCATGCTCCCTGTCATTAGCATCCCATGAGTAATTACTCCTCCTCCGACACCAGTCCCTAGAGTGAGTCCCAACATATGCTGACTTCCTTTGAACTCTCCGAATGCCCACTCCCCAAGGATGAAGGAATTCCCATCGTTTTCGATGAACGTCTTGATTCCAGTAATCTTCTCCAACATCGCGGCCAGTCCAAATCCTGACCAGTCTGGAAGGTTTGGCGAGAACAAGACGGTGCCGGTTTCGTGGTCAATCGATCCCGGCGATCCGACACCAATACCGATAACATCGGAGGAGTTCATTCCAGATTCGTGAAGGAGTTCTTCAATTGCGTCACCTATTCTTGTCACGACGGTGATTCTTCCGTCGAACACCTTTGTCGGAATCATCCTTTTTTCGATGATCTTTCCATCTTCTTGTACGATTGCAATCTTAGTCTCGGTACCACCCAGATCGATTCCGATCACGTGATCAGCCATTGACATCTCCCGTCTAGTACTGCTTTTTCTCCATCTCTATCAAGTCCAGGAACTCTTCATTTGTGGCCGTTCCCCGCAGTTTATCCATGATTAGTCTCAGACCCTCTTCTTCGGACATCGATGAAAGCATTCTTCTAAGAACCCAGACCTTCCTCAGAATATCGGAAGGAAGAAGAAGTTCTTCTCTCCTTGTACCGGAGAGGGTGAGGTTGATCGAAGGGAACATTCTCTTATTGGCAAGCTGCCTCGAAAGGATCAATTCCATGTTTCCAGTACCCTTGAATTCCTCGAATATTACCTCATCCATCTTGCTTCCCGTTTCAACAAGGGCCGTTGCGATGATTGTAAGGCTTCCGCCTTCCTCGATATTTCTTGCCGCGCCAAAGAAGTACTTCGGCTTGTATAGTGCCGAAGGATCTACTCCTCCAGACAGAAGCTTTCCACTTGGCGGAACGTATAGATTGTAGGCTCTTGCCAGCCTCGTAATGCTGTCAAGGAGGATGACCACATCGTAGTTGAACTCCACTAATCGCTTGGCCATCTCAATAGTCATTTCGGCAACCCTGATCTGTTTCTCGGGATGCATGTCGAATGGAGCGGCAATCACATGTGCATTTGAACTCCTTCTGAGATCGGTAACCTCTTCTGGTCTTTCATCGATCAGCAGAATTATTCTGACTGTATCGGGATGGTTTTCAGCGATTCCGTTTGCGAGTTCCTTCAGTAATATCGTCTTCCCAGCCTTAGGAGGAGAGACAATGAGGCCTCTCTGTCCTTTTCCTATTGGAGAAAAGAGGTCGACCATTCTCGTACTCATAATGTGGGGTTCTGTTTCCGTGATAAGCTTATCTTCTGGGTGAATAGGCGTCAGATTCTGAAAGGTGATTCTCTCAGCTGCGAAGTTGATCGCTTTGTGATTAATAGCTTCTATTCTCAGGAGCGCGAAATACTTCTCTCCTTCTTTCGGCGGCCTCACCTGACCTGCAACTGTATCGCCGCTGGTGAGATTAAACCTTCTGATCTGCGACTGGCTAACGTAAATGTCATTTGAGCTGGGGAGAAGGTTGTTGTCGAGAGTTCTTAGAAAGCCATACCCTCCATCTGTAATCTCCAGCACACCCTGATCAAAGAAGTAACCATATGATTCAGTCTGAGCCTTGAGAACGGCAAAAATCAAATCCTTCTTGGCCATCTGGGTATAACCCTGCACGTCATACTTCCTCGCAAGCTTATAAACCTCTCTTATGGGCATTGCCTGCAGCTGGGAGATGTCGATTTCCACTTCCCTGATGTTATCTTTGTCTTTATCTTTGTCTTTGTCCTTTTCTCTTTCCTTCCTGGGGATTTCTTTAACGTCGTTCGAAACGCTTTCCTTTCCAACTTCCTTGGGCCCAGAATTCTCCGCTTTAGAGTCTCCGGGGTCTTCTTTAGAGATAATTTCAACTACATTTTTCTCCTCAGTAGTCTGTCTAGCAGGAGTCTTTACAGATTCCTGATTCTCTTCGGTCTTCTTCGATTCAGTCTTCTTTCTAGTCGTTCTCTTGCTTGTTGTCTTTTTTTCGGTGACAGCTTTTTCCTTAAGTTCACTTGGTGTTTCTTCAGTTTTCTTTTTTCTTGGGCTCAAATTTGACGGTACATTCAGTCCGCCGTAGGAAGAATGCACCTACCCTCCTTCCGTGTCTTAGGAATTACCAAAATTGTGAAGCTAACAGTATTTGTAAGAAAGCTTGGGAGACCCCTCTCCGGTAAGGTACCAGTTCTTTCAGGAATAATATACCACTAAAGCAGCAAAATTCAAAGCTTACTGACCTTGCTGTTTCTTATAACGTTTCCAGTCTTCTGTGAATCTTTCTATTCCAATGTCAGTAAGCGGGTGACCGAACAGTTTCAGAAGCACTTCGAAAGGTATGGTTACGATATCTGCGCCCATCAAAGCTGCCTCAAGTACGTGCATTGGATGTCTAACGCTTGCGACAATTATCTCGGTGTGGTAACCGTAGTTGGCGAATATCTCGACAATCTCCTCAACAACTCCCATACCGTCACTCGCGATATCGTCCAACCTTCCCACAAACGGGCTGACGTAGGTTGCACCGGCCTTTGCTGCAAGCGTTGCCTGGAGAGAATTGAATATCAAGGTGACATTTGTCTTGATTCCTTCGCCGCTCAAGGTCTTGACCGCGCGCATCCCATCTCTTGTCATTGGGATCTTCACAACAACGTACTCGCTAAGAGAGGCCAATTCGCGCGCCTGAGAGATCATGTTTTCATAATCTGTCGCCGTAACTTCCGCAGATACTGGTCCCTCAACTGTTTCACAGATTTCGACAAGACGATCTTCAAACTTGACATTTTCTCTTGAAACCAGAGTGGGATTAGTGGTGACTCCATCAACAAGCCCCAGTTTCATCCCCTCCCTGATATCTTCAATATTTGCGGTATCAAGAAATATCTTCATCGCCAAACCTCCGAAGAATGGCTACCTTGCGGTAGCCATCATTTTTTCTCTTGTTTCTTTTCAGTTTTCTTCTCGGGCTTTTTGTTCTGCCTTTCTTCGTTGTCAACCAACTGAAGAACAGCCATTTCACTTGCGTCGCCCCTTCGCATGCCTAATTTCACTATCCTAGTGTATCCACCGTTTCTTTCACGGTACTTGACTGCCAACTCATCACATATCTTCCTGACCAGTTTTCGGTCATTGAAGTTTCTGTTAATCTCACGTCTTAGGGCAAGATTTTTTGATTTTAGCTCCTGAGTCTCTGCATTATCCGGATCCTTTGAAACAATTTCCGTGGATACTATCGAAGCCTTCTTTGCCTTAGTAATGATGCTTTCAACGAAAGGCCTCACTTCCTTAGCTCTGGTTATAGTTGTCACGATTGTTCCGTGTTCAAAAAGCTCCCTGGCCAGATTTCGCATCAAAGCGACCCTCTGGCTGTGGGGCATATTCAGTTTGCTTCCACTAACTCTATGACGCATGGCTAATAGGCCTCCTCACTATCATTCTTTCTTGAGTACGATGTTGAACTTGTCTCTCATCTTCTTCACGACTTCGAGCATTGACTTCTCGCCAAAATTCCGGATCTTAAGAAGATCTGCCTCGCTTTTGTCAAGAAGATCACCTATCGTGTTTATTTTATCGCGTTTTAGACAGTTGAGAGATCTCACGGAAAGATCGAGCTCTTCAACCTTTTTGGCCGCAAGGGAGTTCGAATCCTGCTCTTCAGCCTGCGGTGCTTCCGTGCTCACTTCGGTCTCTTCGACGACTGTCTCATCTTCTTCAGGTTCAATTGTCGAACCAGTAAGCCCTAGAGACGGTTGACCAAGACCACTGGAAACTACTTCGAAGTGCCTCATCAGAATGTCAGTAGCTCTCATCAAGGCATCTGAAGGAGTTATTGACTTTTTCGTCCATACATCAAGAACCAACTTGTCATAGTCTGTTCTTTTGCCGACACGAACGTTCTCTGTCTGGAAATTTACTTTCATTACAGGGCTGAAGATACCATCGATATATATCATCTCTACGTCATGCTCGATCTCCATTTCCGATACGGGGACGAAACCTCTTCCGATCTCGGCAAAAAGCTCGATGTAAACAACTGAATCTGAGTTTAGAGTAGCGATATACTGCGATGGATTAACCACCTCAACACCGGTAGGAGTCTTGATATCACCGGCGGTGATAACGCCGGGTCCAGCCTTTTCAAGTGTCAGCTTGACCGCGTCAGAAAACTCAAGAGCCGGTTTAAGCTGAACTTTCTTGAAATTTAGGATGATTTCGAGAATGTCTTCCTTGACTCCGTCGATAACATCGTATTCGTGGTACTTCCCAGGTATTTTTAGTCTGGTGATCGCCATACTCGGTATCGATGAGAGAAGAACCCTCCTAAGCGAGTTTCCGATAGTAGTGGCGTATCCTCTTTCCATAGGAGAAAGAATGAACCTTGTGAAATAGCTGTTCTCATCCTCTCTTTCCTCTTCAATTCGCAAGTTCTTGGGCATTATTGATGTCAACATTATTTCGCCCAGAATTCGGGCACACACCTCCTTCCAAGAAGGTAAGAATCGGGTTTACTTGGAGTAGAGCTCAATAATCGACTGCAGATCAACTGGAATCTCTACTTCTTCAGTTACAGGATATCTAAGGTAGGTCCCTCTGAACGTCTCGTAATCTACCTCAACCCATGGATAGGCTGTTCTCTCTTTTGCAGCTTCTGCCGCTTCTTTTATCGGTAGAGCAGTTCGGCTCTTCTCTTTGATCTCCACGATGTCACCGACTCTCAGATTGAAGGAGGGCTTATTCACCCTTCTGCCGTTTACAAGGACATGTCCGTGGTTAACCAGTTGTCTCGCCTGTCTTCTGCTAGAAGCAAATCCCATCCTGAAAACGATGTTATCCAGTCTCGATTCCAAAATCCTAACCAGGGCACTTCCCGTCTCTTCACTCTTTCTCAAAGCTGCTTCAAAGTATCTTCTAAACTGTCTTTCAAGAACGCCGTAGATTCTTTTTACTACTTGTTTTGATCTTAACTGCATTCCGTACTGAGTAAGCTTTCTAGTCGAAGCTCCGTGCTGTCCCGGTGCTACAGGCCTCTTGACTTGAGCACATCTCGGGGAAAAGCATCTTTCACCCTTCAGATAAAGCTTGAACCCTTCGCGACGACAAAGCTTACAAACTGGTCCTGTGTATCTGGCCATTCAACTCCCTCCTAAATCAGACTCTTCTTCTTCTTCTCGGTCTGCAACCGTTATGAGGCAGTGGCGTAATATCTTTAAGCGTCTCAACAGTGAGACCCGCCGCTTGAATAGTTCTGATTGCAGCTTCACGTCCCGAACCTGGGCCCTTTACTTCTATACCTACTCTGGTTATTCCTAACTTGATAGCCTCTTTTGCAATCCTGTCCGCGCCCAGCTGCGCCGCATAGGGTGTGGATTTCTTTGATCCGGAATAACCGGCAGTTCCACCCGACGTCCACATGAGCGTATTCCCTTCGGGATCTGTCAGGGTAATTATCGTGTTGTTGAAAGAGGACTTTATGTGCACAACACCTCGATCAGTAGATAACTTCTTTCTTTTCTTGGCTGCTGGTCTCTTTGCCATTCACTCTTACCTCCCGTTTTAGCTCTTCTTACGAATCTTACTGGCTCTAGAACCCTTCCTGGTCCTCCCATTGGAATGCGTCTTCTGACCGCGAACCGGAAGTCCGTTTCTATGCCTGTAACCTCTATAACTTCCAATCTCAATTAGCCTTTTTATTGACCTGTCAACTTCAGTTCTGAGCTCACCTTCAACCTTGTAATGCTCGTTAATAAACTTCGCGATCTTACTTACTTCTTCATCAGTAAGGTCCTTTGCTCTCTTGTCGCGGTCAATCTCGGTTCCACTAAGAATCTCATTGGCTCTTGTATAACCTATACCATAGATATAGGTCAGGGCAACGAAAGTCTTCTTGTTATTAGGAAGCTCAACACCAAGGATACGTGCCATCTATATCCCTCCTTAACCCTGACGCTGGTTGTGCTTTGGATTTTTTTCGCAGACAACTCTTATTCTTCCATTGCGTCTTATTACCTTGCAATGTTCACATCTCTTCTTTACCGAAGCGCGGACTTTCAATTCGTTTCTCCTCCTTTGTCTATCCTTTTTCGATAAACAATTCTTCCTTTGGTCAGGTCATATATCGAAACCTCTACCACAACCTTATCGCCGGGGATCAACCTGATGAAGTTCTTGCGCATTTTTCCAGAGATGTGAGCTAGAACAGAGTGGCCGTTCTCCAATTCGACCTTGAAGGTAGCATTGGGCATCGATTCCACAACTATTCCATCCATCTTAATGATATCGCTCTTATCCGACACCGGTGATCCTCCTCACAATCTGGAAAGAATCTTGGGCCCGTCTTCCAGTATCGCAATATCATGCTCGAAATGAGCAGCACGCGATCTATCAGCAGTTACTGCGGTCCAACCATCTTCCAGAATCTCCAAGCTGTAATGTCCACTTGCAACCATCGGTTCAATCGCAAGAGTCATACCGGTTCTCAAAAGCATCCCGCTGTTCTGTCTTCCATAATTAGGGACCTGAGGATCCTCGTGGAGGCTCAGGCCAACTCCATGTCCAACGTAGTCTCTTATCACAGAAAACCCGGCGCTTTCCACACAGCTCTGGACTGCAAATCCTATATCGCCAAGTCGGTTTCCAGCGCATGCAATCTCTATGCCCTTAAAAAGAGACTCTTCAGTCCGTTGCAAAAGCAACCGGTCTTTTTCGCATAGATAACTTCCTACAACAAAAGATTTCGCGGCGTCTCCCACGAATCCATCCTTCACTACCCCACAATCCACGGACACGATATCCCCGGCAGCGAAGACTTTCTCTCTCAAGGGAAAACCGTGAATTACCTCCTCATTTACCGATACGCAGAGGGTGTACGGATATCCACTATAACCCTTGAATGCGGGGATGCCACCTCTTCTTTCAATCAATTCTTCTGCAGCTCTTTCCATATCATAGGCAGAGGCACCTTCGACTGCATAGGACTCAACCACAGCCAAAACCTCTGCGACAACCTTCGCAGCAATTTCGATTTTACAGATTTCCTCTGGAGATTTCAACCTAACCATGCTTTGCATTCTCCAGATGATTGACGATTTCAGCAGTGACGGTATCAATTTCTCCCGACCCGTCCACCTTAACAAGATTGCCTTTTTCGCCGGAATAGTATCTAATCACTGGCGCGGTCTTATCCGAGTAGACACGGTACCTCGCCCTAACAGTCTCAGGCCTATCATCGTCTCGCTGAATCAACTTGCTACCATCGTTGTCACAGTAACCTTCGACCTCGGGTCTTAACGTTAGGAGATTGTAAACTTTCCCGCATTCCGGACAAACTCTCCTGCTTGAAATACGTTTTACAACTTCCTCTTCATCAGCGTCAACAAGCAGAGCAACATGAATCTCCTTATTAAGTTCGTCAAGCATCTTGTCCAGTGCAATTGCCTGTTCGACTGTTCTTGGAAAGCCATCAAGTATGAAGCCATTCTTGGTATCCTCTCTAGCCAATCTCTCTCTGACAAGATCTATCATCAGATCATCGGGGACGAGAAGCCCTTTATCCATAATTTCTTTAACCTTCAGCCCAAGGTCAGTGCCAGCAGCCACGGCATCCCTTAGCATATCACCAGTAGATATGTGAGGTATGTTCAGTTTACGGGCTATCCGTTTTGCCTGTGTCCCCTTCCCTGCTCCGGGAGGACCCATTAGAATCACATTCATGCTTACCTCCTTCCCCGTAACTTGCCTTTCTTGACAAAACCCTCGTAGTGCCTGACCATAAGGTGTGTTTCCATTTGCTGCAAAATATCAATGGCAACACCAACGGCAATTAGAGTCGAGGTCCCTCCTATTGCAAGTCCGCCAATACTGAAAATTCCTCCAACTATTAGCGGAAGCAAGGCGACAACTACAAGGAATACAGCACCCATAAAGACCACACGATTCAGAACTCTCTGAATGTACTGCTGCGTCGAAAAGCCCGGCCTAATTCCTGGGATGTATCCTCCGTAATTACGTATATTATCCGATACTTCTCTCACATCAAAAACCAGCGAACTGTAGAAGAATGTGAAGAAGAAAACCATTCCACCGTAAAGCAAGATGTAAACAGGAGAGGTCTGAGCAAACAGAGCTTGCATGACATTCCTGCCACCGCTTCCTTCAGGGAATGCAGTTGCGATAAACTGGGGAAGCATCATTATTGCAGAACTGAATATTATCGGTATGACTCCACCCTGATTAACCTTTATAGGAATGTGGGTGGAGACTCCCCCATAGACTCTTCTGCCCGTGACTCTTCTGGCATATTGAACTTCAATCCTTCTCTCTCCCATCTGGACATAGATAACTGCAATTACTGTGAAAAGAGCAATTGCAAGCAATATGACCCACTGTATAGGAGACAATGCGATGACTATCTGCATTATAGAAGCAGGGTACCTTGCGACAATTCCTCCAAAAATCAGAACAGATATTCCGTTTCCTATTCCCTTTTCAGTTATTCTCTCTCCAAGCCACAGAAGGAACATCGTTCCTCCAATTAGAGTTGCTGTTGCAAGGAGGACAAAGAGAATCCTGCTTGGGATGGCCATTATAGCAGTGTTTGAAGAGAGACCGAATGAAATCAGGAATCCTTGAAGACCCGCAAGTCCAACTGTCAGCATTCTTGTGTATCGAGCGTACTTTTTCTTTCCCTCTTCGCCTTCTTTGAGCATTTCCTTCAAACTTGGAACAACGGCCGTAAGCAACTGAAGCATAATCTGCGCGTTAATGTAAGGAGTAACGCTCATCAAGAATATCGAAAACTGCTGTACGGCTCCACCAGTGAAGACATCAAAAAAGCCTATAAAGCCTCCGGCTCCACCTTCAGAGAGAGTACCGAAATAAGCTGACCAAGCCTGAATATTTATTCCCGGGATTGGTATGTAGACACCTAGTCTGAAGATTGCCAGCGCGAAAAACGTGAAGAGAATTCTGTCTCTTAGCTCAGGTATCTTGAACGCGTTCTTCAGGGCATTCCACATTATCAGATCACCTCAGCCTTTCCACCAGCAGCTTCGATCTTCTCCTTGGCAGTTGCACTGAAAGCATTTGCCCTGACTATAAGAGACTTGGTCAATTCACCTCTTGCCAGGATCTTCACTCCATCTTTGAGATCTTTCAATATGTTCTTCTGAACGAGAATCTCAGGCGAAATCTCACTACCACTTTCGAATCTTTCCTCAAGAGTACAAATATTGACAGTGGCATACTCTATGGAGCCTCGGTTCCTGAACCCTTTTATCGGTGTTCTCCTGAATAGGGGTGTCTGTCCGCCCTCAAATCGTGCAGCCACCTTGCCGGTTGCTCTTCCCTGTCCTTTGTGGCCTCTTGTGGCGGTCTTACCCATTCCCGAACCAATACCGCGTCCTATTCTCTTCTCTCTCTTTCTCGAACCGGGCGTCGGACTTAGATCTTCAACTTTAAAAGCCATCTTCCTACCCCCTTCAGTCATCAAGTTCTTCGACAGCAAGAAGATGTCTTATGGCATTAACCATTCCCCTGATCTGTGGAGAATCCGGTTGGACAACTTCACTGTCCAACTTACCAAGACCCAGCGCCCTTACTGTCTTCAGCTGTCTTCTATTAAAGCCGATCGGACTCTTTATCAATCGTATTCTCAAACTCCTTGCCATTACTGACCTGCCTCCTCGCTGATTCCGTGGAAGACCCTCTTCAAGGAAATGTCTCTAAGCTTTGCAAAATCCTGCGGGGATCTCAGACTAATCAAACCATTCAGAGCCGCCCTGGCCATGTTAAGCGTATTTGATGATCCCAGAGACTTAGTTAGGATATTCTTAACTCCTGCAAGCTCTACAACTGCTCTGACGGGGGAGTTGGCAATGATACCCGTGCCTGGACCTGCAGGTTTCAACATTATCCTTGCGGAATCCTGTCGACCAACTGTCTCATGTGGTACGGTCTCGTTTCTTACCGCAACTTCTGTAACATTCTTTTTGGCTTCTAGAACTGCCTTTCTTATTGCGGTCGGGACTTCTCTGGCACTGCCGATTCCAAGACCAACCTTTCCATCTCGGTTGCCTACAACGGCAACTACTCTAAAGGATAGATTCTTTCCTCCAGCAACAACCTTTGTAACCCTTCTTATTTCAATTATTCTTTCTTCAAATTCGTTGTCTTCTACCTGCTTTTCTACAGGAGCGTTTCTGGAAGCTCTGGGGTTTCTTCTTCCTTCACGTGAAGATTTCGAATTGCGATCATTCTTCATCTCTTCAGCCATCTTCCTCACCTCCTCAGAACTGTAGCCCACCTGCTCGAGCTCCCTCGGCAAGCGACTTTATTCTTCCATGGAACTTGAATCCCCCACGGTCGAAAACCACGTTGGTGATTCCCTTGTCTTTCGCCTTCTTTGCGAGGAGCTCCCCGACCTTCTTCGCAGCGTCTACATTCCATGACTTATCTATGGAACCCTTGACATCTTTGTCTACCGTCGATGCTGAAACAAGGGTGACTCCCTTGGAATCATCGATCAGCTGAGCATAAATGTGCTTCTCGCTTCTGAAGACTGCCAGTCTCGGTCTTTCCGGTGTTCCGGAAATTGCAGACCTGACGCGAAGATGTCTCTTTCGCCTTTGTTCCTTCTTGTCTTTATGTTTGAACACTCCAGCCGCCTCCTTGATTAGACCTTCTTACCGACTTTGGTTCTAATTGCTTCTCCCTTGTAACGTATACCCTTTCCGGAATAGACAATCGGTATTCTCCATCGCTTGATGTTCGCAGCAACCTGCCCAACTAAGTACTTGTCGATTCCCTTGACAACTATAGCCTGCGGCGCCGGTACTTCAAACTCTATTCCAGCAGGAGGATCAATCTCAACAGGATGAGCATAACCGAGATTCATTACAAGCTTCTTTCCCTGAAGCTGAGCTCTGTATCCTACTCCAACGATTTCAAGTTCCTTAACAAACCCTTGTGTAACGCCCACCACCATGTTGTTTATTAGCGACCAAAAGGTGCCGGCATATTTTGCCAATCTCTTATAGTCACTCTTTCTGATCACAACATCTTCATTTGACTTAACCCAGAGCTCTTTTTCGTCGGCTTCGATCTTCACAAGAGGAAGGAGTTCCTGTTTTAGCTCGCCTTTAGGTCCCTTCACAGTGATCAAGTTTCCTTCGATTTTGTATGATACACCAGCAGGGATTTTTATGGAATGCTTTAGTAGTCTAGACATTAGAATTCCCTCCCTACCACACGTAGCAGATGACTTCGCCGCCGACGCCTTGGGAACGGGCCTGCTTGTCTGTCATCACTCCGCT
Organism: Mesotoga sp. UBA6090; assembly: GCF_002435945.1. Taxonomy (NCBI): domain Bacteria; kingdom Thermotogati; phylum Thermotogota; class Thermotogae; order Kosmotogales; family Kosmotogaceae; genus Mesotoga; species Mesotoga sp. UBA6090. Next base: position 7,094 of record NZ_DIXC01000052.1, on the reverse strand, counting down.
GGAAGTACTTAAAATTGCTATTCCCATACCTGATTTTACCTTCGGAAGCTTGTCCTTGTTTACGTACATCCTTTTGCCAGGTTTAGAAATTCTCACAATTCCAGAGATGACGTTGATCTTGTGCCTTCTGTCTCCCTTGTATTTCAGAAAGACCTTAAGAACACCCTGTTTGCCATCCTCTATATATTTATAGTCGTCTATATAGCCCTCTGCCTTCAAAATATCCAGAAGCTTCTTCTTCAGGTTAGAAGCCGGTATGTCCACGCTCTCCTTGAAAGCAGCGTTGGCGTTTCTTATTCTAGTGAGCATGTCGGCTATGGGATCACTCCACATTACATTTCCCTCCTCACCAGCTTGCTTTCTTCACACCGGGGAGTTTTCCCTCGGAAGCCAGCTGTCTAAAGCACACTCTGCAAAGACCGAACTCTCTATAAACCGCTCTGGGTCTGCCACAAAGATTGCATCTGTTATATTTCCTTACTTTGAACTTGGGTTCTCGTTTCCATTTTTCGATTAATGATTTCTTCGCCATGCACCTACCTCCTTAGACCATGACTCTCTTGAAAGGAAGTCCAAGAAGGGCTAACAATCTTCTTGCTTCCTCATCAGTCCTGGCCGTTGTAACAACTATTATGTCCATTCCCTGAACTCGTTTTATCTGATCCGGTACAATTTCGGGAAAGACTAGCTGTTCGGGAAGCCCCATTGCATAATTACCTCTACCATCGAATGAGTCGGGATCAACGCCTCTGAAGTCTCTTAGTTTAGGAAGCACAACATTAATCAACTTGTATAGGAAGTTGTACATCCTGGGCCCTCTGAGGGTAACCTTCAATCCAACCGGCATTCCATCACGAAGTTTGAAGTTCGCTATGCTCTTCTTGGCTTTCGTCACCACTGGCTTCTGCCCGACAATCGTCATCAGCTCTTTGCCATGTAGATCGAGAAGGTCGGCATTTCTTGAACCTTCGCCAATCCCCATATTGACAACTATCTTCGAAACCCTAGGGACCTCTAGCTTGTTCTTGTATCCAAATTCCTTCGTCATGGTAGGGACTACTTCACTTTCAAATTTATCTTTCAAAGGGACGTATTCGTATGCCATCAACAATTCCTCCCCATCAGACCTTATCGATTATCTCGCCGCACTTCTTGCAAGATCTGACCTTTTCACCATTTTCAAGAATTTTGTGGGCGACTCTCGTAGGCTTATTACAGTTGGGGCAGACAACCATCACTTTGGAAACGTATATTGGGGATTCCCTTTCAATGATTCCACCTTCACGGTATTGATTAGTTGGTCTCTGATGCTTTTTCGTGAAGTTGACTCCCTCAACTATTATCTTCTTCTCCGAGGGAATTGTCTTAAGAACTTTGCCTTTCTTGCCCCTGTCTTTGCCTGATATAACCATTACTGTATCTTCTCTTTTCACTCTACTCATTTTGCTCACTCCTCACCAGACTTCCTGGGCTAGAGAAGCTATCTTGGAGAATCCCTTATCCCTTATTTCTCTAGCAACAGGTCCAAAGACGCGTGTCCCTCTGGGCTGGTTCTGCTTGTCGATAATGACCGCAGCATTGTCATCGAAGCGAATGTAGGTACCGTCTGGTCTGCGAATCTCCTTCGCGGTTCTAACAAGAACGGCCCTTACGATATCACCCTTTTTGAAATCTGTGTTCGGTGCCACATCCCTCACTGCCGCAACAACTATGTCACCTATGGTTCCCGATCTCTTTCTGTACCCGCCGGCGACCTGTATCACCTTGATCATTCTCGCACCGGAGTTGTCTGCGATCTTCAGGTATGATTCAGACTGGATCATTTCTGGTCACCTCCGGAACCTTCAACGGTCTCGGGAGTTTCGGGTATTTCTCCCGTGTAGATATCCTTCTTGAGAACCTTCACGAGTTTGAACTTCTTCATCTTGCTGAGGGGCCTGCACTCTTCAATTTCAACTGTATCGCCCATTCCAGCAAGACCTTCTGGATCATCTGCGTGATACTTCTTAGTAGTTTTCATGGTTTTCCCGTAGAAGGGATGTATGTGCGTTCTTGTAACACTCACTACTATCGTTTTGTCCATCTTGTCACTTACTACCGTTCCTACTAGTGTCTTTCTTGGCATGGCGGATTACCTCCTTATCCCCAGTTCACGACCGCGAAGGATGGTCTTTATCCTTGCTATGTCGCGCTTTACAACAGTTATCTGGGAATGGTTCTTCAACTTGTTCATTTCCAGCTGGAACCTGAGGTCCATCAGCTTTCTCTTTGAATCCTCGAGCATCTGAGTGAGTTCTTCGTCTGTGAACTTCTGGAGTTCAACTGCTTTCATCAGAGCTCACCTCCTATCTGATACCTCGGTACTATCTTTGTTCTGATAGGTAGTTTTGAAGCCGCTTTTTGAAGAGCCTCTTTCGCAAGCTGGTCAGGCACTCCGCCTATTTCGAACATGATCTTCCCGGGCTTGACAACAGCTACCCAGCCTTCAACATCTCCCTTTCCCTTCCCCATTCTCACACCGATTCCTTTTGAGGTAATAGGTTTGTCAGGGAAGATTCGAATCCAGAGATTACCATTCCTCTTAAGTGTTCTCGTAATCGCAATTCGGCAGGACTCGATCTGCTGAGCAGATATCCAGTGTGGTTCGAGGGCCTTTATTCCCCACTCTCCAAAGTGAACAATGGTCCCACCTTTTGCCTTACCGTTCATCTTACCTCTTTGTTGCTTTCTGTATTTTACCCTTTTGGGCATTAACATTATGAACTACCTCCCCTCTTGCAATTACACCTGTACGTCGCCTTTGTAGATCCATACCTTCACGCCGATTATTCCCATCTTAGTGAAGGCTGTGGTGTAACCGTAGTCCAGATCAGCTTTGAGGGTCTGGAGAGGAAGTCTTCCTTCCAGGTACCACTCTGTCCTGGCAATATCAGCTCCGTTCAGTCTTCCGGAAACCATTATCTTTATGCCTTTAGCTCCCTTTCTCATTGCTGTGAATATTGCTCTCTTCATGGCTCTCTTATAGGATGCTCGCTTCTCAATTCTTGACGCGATATCCTCAGCAACAAGGATCGCATCGGTCTCGGGTGTTTTCACTTCTTCGATATTTAACTGGAACTGCCTGGTTATAAGCTTCTCCAGCCGCTGCCTAAGCAGCTTGACTTCACTGCCCTTCTTTCCAATCATCACACCAGGTCTGGCGCATTTGATGGTAATAACCACCTTACCTGGCTCCGGTCTTTCGATGTAAATATCGGAAACTCCAGCAGCCATGTAATTCTTTTTGAGAAAGTCCCTTATCTTCAGATCTTCAAGAAGATATTCTTTGTAATTCTTCTCGTTGATCCATCGGGCTTTCCAATCTTTACTGACACCAAGCCTGAATCCATAAGGATGTACCTTCTGACCCACTTATGTCACCTCACTCCTGAGGATTGCTTATCTCTTCGCGGTTTGCTACAACAACGGTTATGTGGCTAAATCGTTTCTGCTGAATATCAGCTCTTCCTCTTCCTCGCGGCCACAGCCGCTTCATTCTCGGACCGTCATCGACGACAGCTTTCTCGACATAAAGACTATCGATATTCAGTCCAAAATTGTTCTCTGCGTTTGCCACTGCAGAGCGCAGAACTTTGTAAACCAAACGGGAGGCCTTCTTAGGTGAGAACTCAAGAATCTGAAACGCCTCGCCAACTTCCCTATTTCTTATTGCATTTACAACTGATCTCGCCTTTCTAGGGGAGATTCTTACAAACTTTGCAACTGCCTTTGCCTGAGTAACGGGAGTCGCTGCCTTTTCTTCTTTGCGCTTCCTATGGAGAACTGAACGCTTGTCTCTCTGCGTCGCCTGCGCCATCCCAGCATCCCCCCTCATCTGACTTCGCCTTTCTTACTCTTCTTATCAGCATGCCCGCCGAACCTCCTGGTGGGAGAGAACTCACCCAGTCTGTGCCCAATCATATTCTCTGAAATGTAAACCGGTATATGCTTCATTCCGTTGTAGACAGCTATTGTGTGTCCGATCATTTCAGGAAGAATCATGGATGCTCTGCTCCAAGTCTTAATGGGTTTCTTTTCTCCCTTTTCATTCAGCTCTCTAATCTTTTTCAAGAGACTCGGGTGTACGTATGGGCCTTTCTTCTTAGATCTCGACATCTTCAACTACACCCCCTGATCAATTCTGATTCCTGCGCTTCACTATGAGGTTATCTGAAGGTTTCTTGTTCCTTCTGGTCTTGTAACCTCTGGCCGGCTGTCCCCAGGGACTCTGAGGAAGGTGCCCCTTAGAACGTCCTTCTCCTCCACCCATCGGGTGATCGACCGGATTCATAGTCATGCCTCTTACCGACGGCCGAACTCCAAGCCATCTCTTTCTACCTGCTTTCCCATGTATCTCATTCGAATGCTCCTCATTTCCGACCATACCGATCGTCGCCATGCATTTCACCACTACTCTTCTCAACTCACCAGAAGGCATTCTAAGAAGAGCATATCTCCCCTCTTTGGCCATCAGCTGGGCATAGGTTCCCGCTGCTCTCGCAATCTGGCCACCTTTGCCGGGTAAGAACTCGATGTTGTGGACGATCGTACCCACCGGAATTCTTTCTAGTGGCATGGAGTTGCCAACAGATATTTCGGCCTGGTCGCCGTTCTGAATACCATCTCCGACCTTCAGGCCCTTCGGCGCCAGCATGTATCTCTTCTCACCATCGATGTACTGGAGAAGAGCAATCCTTGCCGTTCTGTTCGGGTCATACTCTATCGATATGACTTTCGCAGGAATACCTATCTTGTCTCTCTTGAAATCGATAACTCTGTAACGCCTTTTGGTTCCCCCACCCTGATGCCTAACTGTTATTCTTCCATGATGGTTTCTACCGGCGTTATTTTTAATTGGCTCCAGAAGAGACTTTTCAGGTTCAGTCTTCGTAACTTCCTTGAAGTCAGGAAGAAGCATAGACCTTCTGCTTTTGGTGACGGGATTAAACTTTCTCAATGCCATGTCATCTCACCTCACCTTAGTGTTGGCCTTCGAGTTCTTTAATCCTGTATCCAGTCACAAGCGTAACGATTGCTTTCTTCCAGGACCTCGACTTGCCAATAAAGACACCACGTTTCTTTGGTTTTCCCTTCATGTTAATGATATTTACCTGTTCAACCTTCACATTGAAAAGCTTCTCAACGGCGTCTTTGACTGTATACTTATTGGCCTCTCTATGTACTTCAAAAATGTACTTGTTCATCTCACCAGAAGCAACTGTCTTTTCAGTGATCAGCGGTCTGAGGAGAACGTCTCCGTAATACTTCTTTTCAGTCATTAACCGAGCACCTCCTCGATTTTACGAACAAGATCAGTCGTGATTACAAGCTTTTCATGATTTATTATGTCGTAGACGTTAAGTCCGTCGATATTTGTCTTGCTGGTTACGGCTGTATTTCCAGGATTATCCGCTATTATTACCTTCACACCATAAATGTTTTTCCCGGAGAGTCTAACGTTCTGATACTCGTCTTTCTGCCATGGCAGAACGAAGAGTGTCTTCTGCGACTTATCAAGTCCAAGATTACTCAAGACCTCTCTGAGCTGCTTTGTCTTTGGATTGTCAAACTTGAGATCATCCAAAACTATTAGATTGCCTTCATTGAGTCTGACACTTAGAGCAGATCGTAGCGCAACCTTCTTCATTTTCTTGGTCATATTGAACGACCAGTCTTTTGGCTTTGGTCCATGAATTACTCCACCGTGTCTCCAAAGTGGACTTCTCGTTGAACCTACTCTTGCTCTTCCTGTGTGCTTCTGGGCCCAGGGTTTTCTTCCCCCGCCCCTAACCTCTGATCTTGTCTTAGCCGAAGCCAGTCCGGCACGTCTACCTGAGAGCTGCATATTAACGTATCTGAACATAAGATCTTTGTTCGGTTCAACGTTAAAGACGCTTTCAATCAGTTCTACTGTGCCAACTTTCTGGCCGGCCATATTCACAACGTCGGCTTGAGCCATTGTTGCGTCCTCCTTCCAACACATTTTCGGGGCTATCTGTTTGCGCTCTTAATTACTAAGAGGCCGCCCCTCGCTCCTGGAACTGCGCCATAAATGGCTAAGAGTCCATTCTCTGCATCGACTTTTACAACGGTTAGATTCTTTACAGTCTTCTTCTCGTTACCGTACTGACCGGGCATCTTCTTACCCTTCCAGATCTTCGCAGGATCAGTGTGATTACCCACCGAACCCAGTTCTCTGTGGAACTTCGAACCATGAGAAGCCTCTCCACCTCTGAAGTTCCATCTCTTCATCGCGCCGGAAAAACCTCTACCCTTCGAAAATCCAGTTACGTCTACCTTTTCGCCTTCAGAAAAGACGCCAGCTTCTATGATATCACCAACATTGAAGTCACTGATGTTACCAACCTTGAACTCTTTGAGAACTCTATGTGGTTTGACCTTTACGGCTTCAAACTTCTTCACCAGAGGCTTTGTCAGTATTTTTTTTGCTCTTTCCGGTGTAAGCTCTTCGAATCCAACTTGAATGGCGTCGTATTCGCCACCTTCACTCGTCTTTTTCTGTACTACTGTACATGGACCGGCTTTCACTACGGTAACCCCGAAGGCTTTTCCATCTTTGTATATAGTTGTCATACCGAGTTTTCTACCCAATATACCTTTCATCTTTCACACCTCCGAAGTCTCTTTACAGTTTAATCTCCACGTCTACACCTGCGGGGAGGTCGACTTTCATAAGAGAATCTATCGTCTTTGGCGTAGGATCGAATATCTCAATCAACCTCTTATGAACAAGTTTCTCAAACTGCTCTCTTGCATCCTTGAACTTGTGTGGCGAAGTTAGAACAGTGTAGAGCGTCCTCTCCGTTGGCAATGGCACCGGACCCGATACCTTGGCATTGGTGAGCTTTACAGCTTCGACAATCTTCTTGGCCGACAAGTCAAGCAGTTTATGATCGTAAGCCTTCAAGCGAATCCTGATTTTTTGCTTGGCCATGCCTAAATGTTCCCTCCTTCTGTTAACAGGGAAGGGAGATTACTCCCCCTTCTCCTGGAAAGACCGTTAATCACTCAATTATTGAGCTGACGACTCCGGC